>JBOGOY010000322.1:0-5388 GCA_050748185.1 Pyrinomonadaceae bacterium | reverse complement strand
GCCTTGGCCGTGCCGCCGGTGGCGAGCAGGTCGTCGGCGATGAGGACGCGGTGGCCGGAGCCGACGGCGTCTTTGTGCATCTCCAGAGTGTCCTGCCCGTATTCGAGATCGTAGGAGACGGAGACGCTCTCGGCCGGGAGCTTCTTCGGCTTGCGGACGGGGACGAAGCCCGCGCCGAGGTGGTAGGCGAGCGCGGGCGCGAAGATGAAGCCGCGCGCCTCGACGCCAATTACGGTGTCCACCTTCATGCCCTCGAACTCGGACGCCAGCGCGTCCACCGTCCCCCGTAAGCCTTCGGGGCTCTTCAAGAGCGTCGTGATGTCGTAAAAGTTGATGCCCGGTTTGGGGAAGTCGGGCACTTCGCGGATCAGTTTTTTCAGTTGGTCCATCTTTCAAGTAGCCAGTAGCCAGTAGCCAGTAGTCAGTAGTCAGGCATTTACATGCTGACTACTGACTACTGGCTACTAGCTACTTTGCTCACCTTTCGATGCGGAATGAAGTGTAAGAGCCTGTGGGTTCGAGACTGATCTCTTCGATACGTTCGACGCGGCCGTACTGCGGGCCGGCGGCGAGGTCGTGCTTGAAGCCCTCGACCGACTCGGGCGTACCCTCGGCGAGCACTTCGACGCGCCCGTCGCGCAGGTTACGGGCATAGCCGCGCACCTGATGCGTGGCCGCGCTGCGCTGCGCGAAGTAGCGGTAGCCGACGCCCTGCACCTCGCCGCTGACGTAATACTTGCGCGCAATATTCATAGCTCAATAAGTGACGAGTGACGAGTGACAAGCAAGACATCACTTAACTTGTCACTCGTCACTCGTCACTCGCTACGGCTTTGCACTTTACCCGAGCGCGTCGATGCATTCGGCGAGGGGGCGTTGGCGACAGGTGTACATCGGCGTGTCCCTGAGGGTGTAGCTGCTGGCCTTGGTTTCGCGCAACTCCTGAACGAGGTCGAGGAAGTCCGAAGGCTCTTCGGTCTCGAAGGCGACGACGAACTCCTGATCGTCGAGGCCGAACGAGTAAGTCGTGTGCAGTTTGACCGAGCGGTATTTCGAGCCGATGCGGATGTGTTCATCCATCATCGTCTGCCGGTCTTCCCACCCGAGCGAGTACCACTCCCGCGTCTTAACGAAGGGATAGACGAACAGGTACTTTGACTTGCCGGGTACGATGTGCAGGCGGTCCTCGACGTGTTCGGGGTTGTCCTTGTCGATGTACATCGAGCGCTTGGTCATCGAGAGGAACGACTGCGTCGCTTCGAGGTAGCGCCCGAGGCCCGTCCGGTTGAGGCGCGCGGACATTTCCTGAAAGGCGTCCAGTTGGTAGCCGATGCGCCAGATCATCAGGTCGGCGTTGCTCCGTAGGCCCGTGATCGAATAGGTGTGAATCAGAAGGTCGCGGCGATACTCGTCGAGGACTTGCTGGAACTCTCGCTTCCCCTGTTCGCGCTCGGCCTCAGGGAGTTGGCGCCACTCTGGGCGTGCGCGGTAGAAAGTGAAGTTGACGAACTGGCGCGGCATGGCGGGTTTCTGCTGCTCCACTCCGTCCTCCTCGCGCTCGGCCAGTCGCAGCGACGGGCGACTCCCACCGCCGCCCCCCGTAACTCGCTCAGAACTCATAACGTCAAATCCCTTTGTTTTGAAAATTCGGAGTGGGCCGCACAGGCCACACCCGCGGGCGAAAAAAATCAAATCCCATGCGCTCTCGCGGCGGAAAGTTATTGTGCGGCGTCGCGCCGCAGATTGCAACCGAGCACACCGCACCGGCGCGAAGGTTATTCTCACAGCAAGAATTAGCCACAAAGGACACAGAGCCCACAGAGACGCCGGAAAATGCGCGCTTCATTTCTAGCCCTCTGTGATCTCTGTGGCAATAAATTCTGACAACGAATGAAACCCGCCGCATCGACACACATGACCTTCCGCTTATGCGCGGCCTTCGGCTATACTCGCGCGGTTTTCGACCCGGAGTTTTGCCCGCAACCCGACTGCCACACCGGAGACGCCGTGACCCGATGAGACAACTGAAACTCGCCGTCGTGCTTTTTGCCGCCGCGCTCTGCTGCTTCGCCGCCTGCGACAACGCCGGTGCCCCGGCGGGCGCGAATGAACAGGCACGCAACGCCAATACCGACACGTCCGCCTCGACCGCGCCGCCGCCGGCCGCGGCGACCACCACTACCACCACTGCTCTCGACGAGTTGGCCCCGGCCCGCGCCACCTACGACGCCTGCGTGCGCTGCCACAAAGAGAATGGCGAGGGCGGCACGGTTGAGTTTGACGGGGACACGCTCCGCGTCCCCAGTTTCAAGCAAGGCCACGCCCTGAATCACACCGACGCGCAGTTCGCGCGCCAGATCGCCAACGGCGGCGACGGGATGCCCGCCTTCAAGAGCCGTCTGTCCGCCGAACAAATCAACGACCTCGTCCGCTTCGTCCGCCGCGAATTTCAAGCCGGCCTCGTGCCCGCGGCAGAGAAGACGGACACGAAAGTCGGCGAAAGCAAATAGCGTCGCCTGTGCTATATTCACGCCCGCGCACCCGTAGCTCAGTTGGATAGAGCGTCGAACTCAACGTCCCGCTTGCCATGAAAGAAAAGCGGACTTGCTCAAAACGTGGCGGAACGAAGGATGCGATAGAATTCGCGTTCCGGAATCGCTCTAAAGGCACTCGTCACTCATACTGCCTAGCCTGTGGTCGCTTGCTAGCGAAGAGACGTTACGCGAATAATACGCGCTATTACGTAGATAAAGCTGATCAACACCGCAAAGCGTTCGTAGAAGGTCTCAATCACAAGTTGTTTGAATATCTTGAAAGTCGTCCATGTGTTGATTGTGAAGAAACTGATCCGGTAGTCTTAGAGTTCGATCATGTGCGGGGGCAGAAGTCTTACAATGTGTCTGCAATGGGCCGGTCTTTGTTATCGTGGAATACTGTTCTTATAGAGATCGCCAAGTGTGAAGTACGTTGTGCAAACTGTCACCGGCGTAAAACCGCAGCACGTTGCAATTCTTTTAGGCACTTAAGACGTTATGGGCCGTTAGCTCAGTTTGGATAGAGCGCTTGTCTTCGGAACAAGATGTCGGGGGTTCGAGTCCCTCACGGCCCGCTTATCCTTCGCAGGTTCGAGTCCTGCCGGGTGCACTATATGAAAGGGGAATCTAAACGTTCAGATTCCCCTTACTCTTGTTAACCGCAAGCGAGCAAGCCTTCCGTTCACTTGGCTCCTTCGCGCTTAACCCACCACGACGAATAACGCCCGCCCGAAAGGTAATCCACGATGTAAACGGAAGGGTCTGTGCCTTCGCGCACCTGCCGTCCTTGAAATTGAATGCGGCCGCCTTTGACCGTGAACGGGTATGTGCCGTAAGGCTTACCGTCGAGCGTGAAGCGGACGCTGTAAGCTCCGTCTTCGCGTAGCAGGTCGCCGGCTTTGAAATAGCTGTTCTGGTCCCCTTCGGTGGGCCGCAGCAGCAGATCAGCTTGCAGCCAGCGCGGCTCGAGGCGGAGCGTGGCCGCGTCGGTGGCGAGCGGCTTGCCGTCGCGCTCGCGCACGAGTTTGACCTCATACGGCACGGAGCGCTTCGACTCGTGACCGGCCTTCTCCCGCACCCACGTCGTAAACCTCAAAGACGAGGCCGGATCGTTCCGCTGGTAGAAAAGATTGCCGTAGTCGTTCCAAGCGCCCTCGATGAAATAGCGCTTGCCGGCCGGCGCATAGGGGTCGTCGCCGTCCACCACGGCGACCGAAAAGGGAAAGCGTTGAAAGGGCTTGTCTTCGATGGCGAATTCCAGCACGTAGTCGCCGGCCCCGAGCGGCTTGATCGCCTGATAGCCGCCGACCACCTTGTAGCGGCTCAACTCCCACAGCCCGCCGATGCTCTCCGCGTACCAGACGTAAGTGTTCAGCGCCTGCCCGTCGGGCCGCTTAACGCTCATCGAGAGCTTGTTGCCGCCCGCGTCCGGATCGTAAGCGTAATTGGTCCCACTCTGCCGCGCGGGCGCGGGCAGGCAAACGGCGTACAGATTGTCGATACTCAGCCGGCCGTCCGCGTACCCGACCTTCACGGCGTCGAGCAACTTCCAAAAGCTGACGCCGGGCGAGCACCCGGCGGGTGGCGTCTGCTGTGTGCGCGCAACCTGTGGGACCAAGAGCAACACCGCGGACAGACAAAGCACAGCGGTTTTCCGTTTCATGGGGCCTCCAATTTGAAGAGCGAGACTGATCCAAAAGCAGGTTAACGTAGCGCGGCGGCTGAGGTGGAAACCGGAAGAGAAGACGAGCCCCTCTCTTGCGGCTCCGGCCGCGATTTTCCCAAATTCCGTTATTGTCTTTCATTGATCCAGACGGGTTTCGAGTTGCAGCCCGAGCCGTCGCTGCGCCAGCGTGGGCAGGACCAGAAGTAGTTGCCGGAACTGGCCGGGCCGCGCTTCGTGGTGGGCGTGCCGCAGACTTGGCACTCCGGCCCGGTCTCGACCGCCGCCACGGCGCGCGCTGCTTCGAGCGCGCCCTGCTCGTCGAACCAGCGCACGCCCGCGCATTTCGGATAGGCGGCGCACGAGAGCGACGTTTTGCGCCCCTTCTCTTTCGGCAGCCGCAGACGCATCGCGCCGCCGCAGGCGTGGCACTTGGTTTCCTGCATCGCCTTGCGCTGTTTGGCGTTCTTCGGCGCGTCGGTGAGAAAGCCGCAGGCGTCCCGGCCCGTCGAGCAGACCAGAAACTTGCCGCCCGCGCTGATGCGTTCGAGCAGAAAACCTTCGCGGTTTTCCAGTCTGCACTTCGGGCAGTCGAGCGCGCCTTCGGGTCGAGCGACCGCGCGCGGCGTCGTTTGGCCGCCGTCGCCGTTTGCACCCGCCGCCGCCGCCGCCGCACGCTCGATCACCGCGTTATTGATCTGCGCGACGAGGTCGCGGACCAGTTGCTTGACCTCTTCGAGGAAGGTCTCGAACTCGTATTCGCGCCGGGCCATGCGCGCCAATTTCTGCTCCCATTGGCCGGTTAACTCGGCCGACTTCAGCACCGGCGAAGGCAGCATTCGGATCAGCGCGACGCCCTTCGGCGTAGCGACGACCGACTTGCCTTCGCGCCGGACGTATTCGCGCCTGAGCAGCGTCTCGATGATCGAGGCCCGCGTGGCCGGCGTCCCTAAGCCGGAATCTCTCATCGCGAGGCGCAATTCTTCGTCCTCGATCTTCTTGCCCGCCGTCTCCATCGCGCCCAACAGACTTGACTCCGAGTAGCGCGGCGGGGCTTTGGTCTGCTTCGACAGTGCTTTGGCGTGCGGCGTCTCGACCGCTTCCTTCGCCTTGACCGGCGGCAGTTCGTCGCCCTCTTCGCCCTCCTGCTCGTCGCCCGCCTTGCGCTCAGGCTTGCCGGGTGGGTCCACC
>JBOGOY010000321.1:0-5390 GCA_050748185.1 Pyrinomonadaceae bacterium | reverse complement strand
GGTGCAGCCGCACGTGCGAGTTCGGAAGGCACCCGTAGAGCCGCACCACGTCGCCACTGATCGCGAAACTGAAAAGTTGTTCCCCGAACTGAGTCAAAGCCTTACGCTCCGGGCGCTTCTCCAGCCCGAGCAGCGCGCGGTCTATTGTCTGGCGGAATGCCGATAAATTACTCAACGCCGGTTCACACTGTATTTGCGCTAAAGCCAAGTCGGTGCCGCTCCGCGCCATCACTGTGGCTCGCGCGGGGTTTCCGGAATCCAGAATGGCGAGATCTAGGGTGTCTGACACGGCCTTCCGCTAAGGTTATCGCCTACAGTTAGTTGGGGGGCGTTGCGTGCGGGGATCACCTCAGACGGCCTACATACACCTACAACCCACCGCGTCAGCCCTCGCCACTCAGCCGAAAATTTATTGCTTGACGCCTCCCCATGAGAATACTATACTAGCAGTTGAGTATCAACTCAACATTTATTTTCAAGCGAAGGTGAATACCATGGAACGAACTTTCGGACAAAGCTTACGCGAACTAAGGCGCGCCAAGGGTATCAGCCAGCGGGATCTGGCCGAGCAAGTCGGCGTTGATTTCTCTTACATAAGCAAACTCGAAAACGACCGTCTGCCGCCGCCGGCTGCCGATACGATTGTCAAGATTTGCGACGTGTTTGGAGTGTCCTCCGACGAGTTGCTGGCATCGACGGGTAAAGTGCCGACGCCTATGAAAGAAATACTGACCAGCCGTTCGGCGGTCAACTTCATGCGGCAGGCGCACGAGATGAAGATAACCGACGGCGAGTGGGAGAAGCTGACGAAACGGTTAAAGCGGCTGAGGAGCGAGTAAGGAGTCTTGCTTAAATGTTAGGCCGAGGGGAACAACTCAGTCTGTTGTTTGACGATGCGGACGACTGGTTTTCGTCTGAGGAGTCCAGTCGCATACACATCGAGTGGTCGCACTCGCGGCGCGAGGCGTTCGAGAGGTGCCCGCTTGCCTACTATAACCGGTACTACGGTGCCAGTTCGCGGGCGGCGAAGGACGAGCCGAACAAAGAAGTGCTCAGATTCATGAAATCTCTCAAAAGCCGTTACGAGAGGGCCGGAAATATTCTGCATTTCATCATCAAGAACTATTTCGACAAGGCTCAGCGCGGGGACTCCTCTTCCCTCGACTGGCTGAGAAGTTGGGCTCGCGCCGTGTTCGGGCGCGATCTGGAACACTCTCGCCGCTACCCGCAAACAAACGGCTCTAACACTGAAACATACCCGCCGGTCTTGCTGATGGAGTTTTACTACGGGTTTCCGGACGCGGAGAAAGTGTGTTCGGAGACGGAAGAGCGGCTGCTGGCGGCACTGTCAAATTTTTACTCGAACCCTGCGTTCGCGCCGTTCAGGGCCGGCGGGGGCCAAAGCGACGCGATGGTCGAGAAGATGGTGAAGCTGAACGGGCAAAACTTCACCTTGACCGGGCAGGTGGACCTCGCCTACCGGTCACAGATAGATGGCCGTATCAAAGTCGTCGATTGGAAGATGGGTGTCTCGAACAGCGGTGACGACAGCTTACAATTGGCGTTCTACGCGATGATCGCCGTAGACAAGTACGGCTGCTCGCCCGACAACGTTGACGTCTACCGCGTTCATCTCGGCGACGGGCACGTGGCGCCGTTCACGATTGACGAAAAAGAATTGAGGCGCGCGAAGGCGCGCATCGTCCAAGACGTGGAGCGGATGCGCGCGATGGACGCTTACGGGCGCGGCGCGATGCGCGCGGCGTTCACCCCTTGCGCTCAGCCGCGCGTCTGCGCCCTCTGCGTTTTCCAGAGGTTTTGTCCGAAGGAGTGATAAGCCGATGTTGGAGACCAGCTACAGGATCGTCAAGCCGGGGGTTAACCTCTACCTAGACGCCCGCTACGCGAGGGTCGAAACGCAGGACACCTCGGCGGACATGCTTGAGAAGGCGTGCAGCAGGCTGCGGACGCGGTGCGGTCTGGCAGCCGTCGTCAGCGGGTCGGAGCTACTGGTGCTGTCACGCGAGCCGCTCCAGCAGCAGGAGGCGCACGGCGACGACTGGCGCATCGTAGTCACGGACGCGGGCAGGGGGCGAAGGCTGCGTTTCACGGAGCCTAAAGACCGCTCTCTGATGGCACTGCTGGTCGAACGAGCGGTACTGGTCGCACTTCAACGTCGCACCAACCTGTGGACGCTGGACAGCCCCCGCATCTGGTACACCGCAGCTCCATTCATTACGGAAGAAGGCATTGCGGCGTACCGCCGCTTCGAAGTCTCCGCGGAGCCGATTGATAAGGTCGGCGTCGGTGTGTCTGTACACATCAGCACGGCCTTTTTCACCGAGGAAAACGTATCGTACTTCTTCAGAGAAGATATACCGGAACAGGAGTGTAAGGAGCGCCGCAAGTGGTTCAATTATCTGAGTGAGAGGCAGCAGGGTAAAAAGGGCACGCTCCTCTACGACCTCGGCGACATAAAGCAGAAGTGCTACTTCGCCGAGTTCGTGCCGGGGACGACATGCGGCTCCCCCTCGACCGGCTTCCGGCTGCGCAACGAGGACTTCGAGTCCCTGCTGGATTACTACAATAAGAAGCGCGCCGGGGCGGGCATTAAGGCCAACGAGCCCGTGGCTAAGGTATCGTTCCAAAGTCCGGAGAGTAAGAAATCTCTCGGGGCTGACAAACAGCGTTCCGTGCCAGTCTCAGCAGACAGGTTGCGGCTGCGCGTAATGAACAAAGTCCTCCCGAGGCAGTTGATCAACGTTGACAAGATCGCGCCGGGTGACCGCGTTGATATGATCAACCACCTTTGGGGGCTGTTAGGCGAAGCCCCGCTCGGATGTGGTCAGGTGAAGGTGGCGCAAGAGTTTTGGCGCCCGAGGAGGGAGATGACCACTCATCTCCGCCCCCCGGATCTGGTATTCGCGGACGGGCAAGTCCTTGAAGCCCCACGCAACGGACACGTCAGGGATCACAAAGACTACTACCGTCTCCGCCGGAGGATGCTGAACGACGCCGGCTGCTGGCGAGTCCCGCCGGCGGTAAATCGGACTCTACGCTTTGCGTTCATGCAAGGCGCGAAGGGTCCCATGACGGACCGCCTGATGAACGGCATCACCGGCGAATTGTCGCGGTGGACCGGAAAGGAGTTTAAGCCCGAGCCGATTCCTTATGATTCCGTCGAAGACGCCGCCGCACAAATCAAGGGTGACGAGCCGACGCAAGCCGGCGTGGCAGTCTTCGTCTTCGAGGACGAAGACCCCGCGACGTATTTTAACGTCGCTTATGAACTCAAGCCGTGGCGCGTCAAACGCATCACGCTCCACACGCTGCGCAGTAAATTCACGAGGTTGCAGGCGGCCGAGCAGGGCGGGCGCATGAACGACAGCCAGCGCCGCCGCGCGATCAGGGATTGGGACTCGTTCATCGAGATGTCGGCCCTCGACGTCCTACAGCAACTTGACTGCGTGCCGTACAAACCGGCGGGTTCGCTCAATTACGAGGCTCACCTCGCAATCGACGTCGGCGAGGACGGGCGCCATTTTTCACTCACTCTCCTGATCTGCCGTCACCAGACGAGCGAGCCTTCGTTTTGGATTAGGACCGTCGTCCTCGACAAGACTGATCCCAAGCAGGAGACGATTAACCGCGTCGTGCTGCGTGACGCGATAGTGGCCCTATTCAAGCGGGCGCGGCGTCGCCATTTCGACCCCGTGGCTTCTCTGCTCGTGTTGCGTGACGGGCGTGAGTGCGGGGAGGAACTCGACGCCATTTACGACGCGCGCGACGAATTGGTCGGCCAAGGGATGATGCCGCAGACCGCGAAGGTTGACGTGGTGGACTTCCACAAGAAGAGCCTCAAGGCGATTCGGATGTGGGACGTGAACGCTGAGAATTACGTGCGCAACGTCCTTGAAGGAACGCCCCTGTTTCTCAGCAACAAGAGGGTCGTCATCGCTAATACGGGCGCGGCGACTCTAGGCCAAGGCACGGCAGACCCGGTGCTGCTTGAGGCGCGCAGTGCCGGCGTCGATATGGGCGCGGTGACCGCAGACGTTAACGCCGAGTGCCAACTCAACTACTCGAACCCGAGTAAGGCGCAACGCCTGCCACTCATCATGAAACGGTGTGACGACGAACTCCGCAGCCGCGAGGCGCAGGAGATCAAGCGGCTGCGATAAAAGCCCCCAACTTTGGCAGAAAGGAGGAAACATCGTGAGCAACAAATGGCTGGCAATTCAGAGCTTCAAGAAGAATCAGGAGTTACTTTCCGCGATCAACGTGCTCTCAATCAAGACCAAGCTCGACTTAGCAGGTGCGTCCGACGAAGCGATAGACGATAGCGCGAATCACGCGCGTCAGAAGGTAGTGTCCTTCGTCACGGCTCTGGAAAACGTCGTCACCGAAACGGAGCAAGACGGCATGGAGCCGGTGCTCGGCGCCGACCCCCGCCTACGACAGCTTGCCGTGCGCTTCATCAGCGCCAAGAGCAACCGCAGGCGCTCTCGTTCAGCCCTGTTCCATACGACGCTTGAACGCACCCGACAGTTACTTGACTCGGACAGGCCGGAAGACCGTCAGGCGTTGGCCGACAGTTTAGAAGACTTGCGGGTGTTGCTTGAAGAGCAAGCCCACACGGACGCGGAGCGAGTCTTAGGGGATATCTAGGATGCAGGAAACCCTCCGCCGCTGTAACACGGAACTGCTGCGAGACATAGAGCAACTCAGAGCTTTATTGGAAGCGGAATCCTCCTCGATTCTCCACGAACTGAAACCCTTTCACGATTGGGTGATCAGCGAGTGTGATTCTTACCGCCGCAGGGCGAGTGAGAACCTCCGGCGACTCGGTTTAGGGCAGAGCGACATTCTGCCGTACATCCTGAGTGACACCCAAAACCTCACGATTGATTTCCGGGTTTTTAACGTACGTCTAGTCAGTCCGATCTTACGCGCCCGCCCGGCAGACCGCCTCGCCTTGAAGGTGTTGCGGTGGCTGCACTCCTCCCACCCACAAACTCGGCACATCCCGGTCGCGATCAGCGACCGGGAGTTCGCCTCGTGGCACCCGTCGGACTGGCCGGCCGTTTACTACATACCTATCGCGGAACAGCACCGCCTGCTCTACCTGCCCATCTGCTTTCATGAATTCGGTCATGTTCTCTACGAGTGCCATAAGCCGGAGATGGACGAGCTTGTTAAAAGCCTGCAAGAAAAGATCGACGACATGCTTGAGCCTTATACTCAGCGGGACGACCTCCTAGATAATAGACCTCTTGCAAAAGTCTGATAGATGATGCGACAAGTAGCTCACAAGGAAAGGTCTTGATGAGCTACGAACAAATAAAGAAGTTGCGACCCGTTGACTTCAAACGCTACTGCGGAGTCAAACC
>JBOGOY010000320.1:0-5411 GCA_050748185.1 Pyrinomonadaceae bacterium | reverse complement strand
AAACGTGCAGCCTGCTCCGGCGCTCGAAACGTCCGGCGGCCTTCCTTCCGAAACGTCTTCGGATCAAGCGCCGCATGAAGAAGATTGCTTCTGCTGTTGCGCTCACGTGCTGCCCAGCGCGGGCCTCACCCGTTTGGAACTGCACACACTTAAATCCACGCCACCTGTCAGCACACCGGACTCGCTCCCCTCTCCGCCCGTCAGGGAAAGGTACCGCCCGCCTCGCCTCGTTTAAACCTTCATTTCGTTTGCACGCTCGCCGAAGGCTTAGTGTCGCGGTCTGTCTAGCAACGCTTCTTATGCGTTGTGGAACGCCATCGCTGCCTGCCTTCAGTTCGAGCATTTCCTGAGTTAACTCACTTCGCAAGAAAAGGTTTTAGCGATGATCCATTTTCTCCGTCGGCGCGCCTCGTGGGGCGCGCTCTGGCTGTGCGCCGTCTTCTCTGCGGGGCACGACGCGCGGGCGTAGAGTCCGCCCATAAGCGGCGCATCAGCCCGCGCAGATGTCACCGTCAATTCGGCCTCTTTAGAAAATACCAATGCCGCCACGCCTGCGCCGACTGGCCGTGCCTTCAGTCCAACCATCGCGCTCTACTTCGATCCGCGGCAAGGCGCATCGTCGGACGATCTGGTACGGCGCGCGTTGGCAGCGAACGACGAACTTGCCGCCGCGCGTTTGGAAATTGAGCGCGCCCGCGCACGTCTGCGCCAAGCGGGTTTGCGCCCCAATCCAACGATTGATTTTGAACAGACGACGGGACGCCTGACCGGCTCGGCGGGCGAGAGCGAGACTTCAGTCGGCTTCGGCTTGCCGATTGAACTCGGGGGCAAGCGCCGCCGCCGCATCGAACTCGCCCAAGCGGAGTTGGAAGCAGTGGAAGCGGAAATCTCCGACCGCGAGCGGCGACTCGCGAATGATGTGCGCGCTTTGTATGCGGAGGCGCTGGCCTCGTTGCGCGAGTTGGAGACAACGGAAGGATTAACCAACATCGATCTGAAAACGGTGGTCGTCGTTCAGGCGCGTGTCAGCGAGGGCGACACGGCTCCCATCGAACTGAATCAACTGCGCGTCGAAGTTGACCGCCTGCGCTCGCGGCGCGCGCTCGCCTTGCAGGTGCAATGCCTGCCGAGCGTCTCACTCACCGAGTCGGTCAGGAACACGTCGAAAGTTGAAGAAGTCCTCAAGAGTTTCCCGGAGGTCACAAAAGTGATCTCGAAAACGGGGCCCGCCGGAGTCTCCACCGACCCGATGAGCATTGACTTCAGCGACCTCTACGTCGAACTCAAACCGCATGACGAATGGACGACCGCCGGGACGAAGGCGGAACTCGTCGAGAAGATGTCGGCAAAGTTGGAGAGGCGGGCGCCCGGCACCGCGATCAGCTTTTCGCAGCCGATTGAACTGAGGGTCGCGGAACTCATCTCCGGCGTGCGCTCCGACATCTCGATCAAACTCTTCGGCGACGACCTCGACATCTTGAGCGAAACGGCCGACAAGATCGCCGCCGCCGTGCGGAAGGTGAAGGGCGCAGAAGACGTAAAAGCGGAAGCGACCTCGGGGTTGCCGCAGTTGCAGATCAAGGTTGACCGCGCGGCGGTCGCGCGCTACGGCTTGAACGTCGAGGACGTGAACGACCTCGTCGAACTCAACGTGCGCGGGCGCGACATCGGCAGCTTTGTCGGGGAAGCGCAGGCCGTGATCGCGCGCGACGTGCAGATACCGCCCGGCTACTACCTGACGTGGGGCGGGACGTTCGAGAATCTGCAACGCGCGTCGGAGCGCTTGGCTGTAGTCGTGCCGCTCGCTCTGTTCCTGATCTTCGTGCTGCTCTTCTCGACCTTCAACTCGGTCAAGCAGGCGATCCTGATCTACACCGGCATCCCGTTCGCCATCGTCGGCGGCATCTTCGCTTTGTTCCTGCGCGGGATGCCTTTTTCCATCTCGGCGGGCGTCGGCTTCATCGCCCTTTTCGGCGTCGCGGTCTTAAACGGCGTCGTGATGGTCAGCTACATCAACCACCTGCGCGAAGAAGGGCAGCGGGTTGCCGATGCCGTCAGACTTGGCGCGATGACCAGACTGAGACCCGTGTTGATGACGGCGCTCGTCGCCAGTCTCGGCTTCATTCCGATGGCGATCGGCAGCGGCGCGGGCGCGGAGGTGCAGCGACCGTTGGCGACGGTCGTCATCGGCGGACTTGTCACTTCGACGCTGCTGACGCTTTACCTGCTGCCGACGCTCTATGCGTGGTTTGAGAAAGAGATAGGAGAGAAGGCGCACGACGCCTGCCAAACTGAGAGGGGACACGGATCCTCACAGGGAAACAGACCAACAGCCGCCGGACAGAACAAACGCCGTCTGGCAATCGTTTGGCGGCGCTGGTGATGATGCCGATCATCGTCAAAGAAGGCGTCGAGGCGCGGCGCGGCGAAACGTGTTGTGATGAAGGATGCCACTAAGGACTAAACAATGCTGAATCCTACCGACACTTACTTTGCGCTTCTGATCGTGCAGGCATTTCATTTGCTCCATCACCGTTTAACGAAGCGACATATCAGCTTTGCCGAAGTCGTCTCGGCGGCCGTTTTGTGCGTGCCGCCGTCTGCGCCTCTTCTGCCCGCGTGGGTGTTGATGAGCGCGCACTTGACTTTGATTGCCGTGCAGATTATGGGGAGCCTGTGGATTAAAAAATTGTCGCCGGATTGGTAGAGAAATATTTTCTTATTGTCCGGCACCGCATGTCGCTTCTCAAAATGTTTTCCGAATCCCGCCAGCAGGTGTTAGGATTCAAGTCGCCGCGAGTGTATGAAGAACCCCACCCACACAGAGCAGCAGCTATCGACGACGGCGACGACGGCAGCCCTCCACGAGTTGCCCATCGAAGTGCGCCTCCACCGGCTCGAAGCGCTCGTCTCGGCGAGCGAGTTGATCAATCGCGCGTCGGGACTCGATCAAATCTTACAGAGCATTCTCGACCTGATGTTCACGCAACTCGACTGCGAGCGGGCGACCGTCTTTCTGCACGACCGGCGGACGGGAAAGCTCCATGCCCGGCAAATGATCGGCTCGCAGCGTTTCGAGATTCTGTTGGAGCGCGGCGTCGGCATCGCCGGCTTCGTCGCGGATCAGGGCGAGAGCTTGATTATTAACGACGTGCAATCGGACCCGCGCTTTGACCGCTCAACCGATGTCCGCACCGGCTTCGTCACGCAAACGATGCTCTGCGTCCCCTTGCGGAACCCCGAGGGGACGTTGCTCGGCTCGCTCCAGACGATCAACGCGCGCGCCGGTCATTTCTCGCAGGCCGATTTGGCCTACCTCGAATCGTTCGCCGTGATGGCGGCCATCGCCGTCGAGCGCGAGCAACTGGCGCAGGAGGCTTTGCGCTCACAACTCATCTCGACCGAACTCGAGCTCGCACGCAAAATTCAACAGCGGCTGCTGCCCACCTCGGGCCGCATCGCTCTGCCCGCGCCCTACGCGGCATGGGGCATCAGTCAGGCCTGCTACGACGTGGGTGGCGACTCTTACGAAGCCCTCGCGCTCCCCACGAGCGAGTGCGCCTTCTGGGTGGCCGACGTGAGCGGCAAGGGGATCGGCGCGGCGCTGCTGATGACGACGCTTCAGATCGAACTGCGCGATCTGATCCACGCCTACCCGGACGATCTGGCACGCGTCGCGGCGGAACTGAACCAGCGCGTCAACTCGGTCGCGCCGCTCGGCACCTACGCCACGCTCTTCCTCGGCGTCCTCGACGCTAGAGCGGAGCGCCTGCGCTACGTCAACGCCGGCCACCTGCCGCCACTCTGGATGGGCGACAACACCGAGGCGGCGCGCTGCTGCGACGAGGGCGGGATGCCGATCGGCCTGCTGCCCGGCAGCGCCTACGAAGTCGGCGAAGCGGACTTCAAGCGCGGCGAGCGGCTCGCGCTATTCAGCGACGGCGTGACCGACGCGGAAAATTCCGAAGGCATGACCTTCGACCGCGTCCGCATCGCCCTCAACCTTGCCCGTCTCGACGTCCGCGAACTGGAAAAACTCGGCTACTCTTTCTTCGCCGCCCTCGACCGTTTCCGCATGGGCGCGCCCGCCAGCGACGACACCACCTTTCTGGTCGTCGGTCTCGATTAAATTTCCGTTGAGATCAACTCTTGCGAGTTGCACGGCGGCAGAAACAACCCACGAAGCACACGCAGGGCACGAAGGACGGCAAGGTATTAACGCCGCCTGTTGTTTCAATGCTTCATCCGCTTCGCGCCGCTTCGCCTCCTTCGTGGTTGATGTGCTGTGTCGTCTCAATCTGACGCCAGCCGTCGAACTTGAGCCTTGTAGATCGAGTGCGCGGCGACCGCCGCGATGATGATCGCGCCGCCGGCGAGCGCGTAACGGGAGGGGCGCTCGCCGAGGGCGAGGAAGACCCAGATGGGATTGAGGACCGGCTCGATATAACCGACGATGCCGGCATCGATCGACTTGACGCCGCGCGCGACGCCGAGCGTCAGCAGCGCGTAGGCGATGCCGATCTGCACGACGCCGAGGTAGGCGACGAGCAGGAAGTTGCGCGGCGTGTAGGCCGCGAAGTTGTCCAGCAGGTAAGGCGCGGTCACGAGGGCCAGCAGCAGATTGCCGTAAATGACCGACGAGGCGCGGTTCACCTCGCGCGCGCGCGGGTGGCGCAGCAACAGGAAGAAGCCCGCGAAGCATAGCCCCGAACCGAGCGCCGCCAAATTTCCGCGCACGTCTTCCGGCCGCAGTTGCCCTACGAAGAACAGCGACATGCCCATCAGACAGACCAAGATCACGGCGAAGTCCTGCCAGCGGTACTTCTCTTTGTAGAAGAGCGGCTCGAAGACGAGGATGTAAACCGGCGCGGTGTACTGCAAAAAAATCGCGTTGGCGGCCGTCGTCAGCATCGTCGCCCGGACGAAGAGGAACAGCAGCAAAGCGTAGAGCACGGCCGCCACACCCGTGACGACGTTTGCGCCGAAACCCTCCCGCCGCGTCAGCCACATCACGGCCGCCGCGGCGAACAGCGCCCGCCCGCCGGAGAGTTGGGCGTCTGACAGCCCGCCGCCCTCGCCCAGCTTGATGAAGACCCCGCCCGTGCTCCACAAAACGGCCGCGCCGAGGATGAGCCAGAGCGGCGAGAAGTGCGCGGCGCGTGCCGCGGCGGAGGGTTCGTCATTCAGCGTCTTTGCCATTCGATCATGAGAACAGATTTCGCTTACATGCAGAGTGTTCAGAGTACCGCCTTGAGGCGGAAGGTTTCATTTCCGCAGGCCGCCGCCTGAAGGCGGTACTTTGAACCTTCGCGTCTTCCCGCAAACCTAATCGAAAATCGCTCTGGATTTTATCCAACGTCGTCAAATTGATCCGTTGAGAGGCGGGCTTGCCCGCCGGCTCAAGTTGAAAC
>JBOGOY010000319.1:0-5419 GCA_050748185.1 Pyrinomonadaceae bacterium | reverse complement strand
GCACCGGGTTGCGTTCGAGCAGCCGGCGCTGCCCGCTGACGCGCAGGATCATGCGGCGGGTGCGCTCGAACTCCTCCGAGATCATTTCGAAGACGCGCCCGCGCAGCGTCTCGTCTTCGACCAACTCCGAGTAGAGCCGCGCGATGGAGAGATCCGCTTTCGCCATGCCGATCTCGACGTTGCTGACGAGGTCTTGGAAGAGCGTGAACTGTTCGCGCATCTCGCGCAGCAACTGTTCGTGCGCGGGGCCGCGGACCGCGAAGCGTTCGAGCGCGTGGCCGACGCCGAACCACGCGGGCACGACATGCCGGCTCTGCATCCAGCCGAAGACCCAAGGGATCGCGCGCAGGTCTTCGAGACCCCGGCTCTCGCCGCGCCGCGTGGGCCGCGAACTGATGCGGGCGTGCTCCAGTTCGCCGGCCGGCGTCGCCTGCTCGTAGTAAGGCAGAATGTCGGGGTTCTCGGCGATCCGTTCGCGGTAGAAGTCGAAGGCGTCCGCCGACATCTCTTCCAGCGCCGCTTCCCAACGCGCCGCCGTCGCGTCCGCGTCCAATCCGTCCCCACCCGCCCGCGCGAGGGCTTCGAGCGAGGCGGCGATCATCAACTCCAAGTTGCGCTCGGCGAGCACCGCGTCCGAATACTTCCAGTTCAGCACCTCGCCCTGCTCCGTGATTTTGATGTGACCGACGAAGGCTCCGGCGGGTTGCGCGAGAATGGACTGGTGCGTTGGTCCCCCGCCGCGCCCAACCGTCCCGCCACGGCCGTGAAAGAGCGTGAGTTGGACGCCGCACTCGCCGGCCGCTTGGTGCAACGCGCGATGCGCCTTGTAGATCTCCCAAGTGCTCGTCAGCATCCCGCCGTCTTTGTTCGAGTCGGAATAGCCGAGCATCACCTCCTGCCGGCGGCCCCACGAGTCGAGCAGTCGCGCATAGTCGGGCGCGCCCCACAACTCACGGCAGACTTCGGGGCAGCGTCGCAGATCTTCGATCGACTCGAAGAGCGGCACGGGCATGAGGCCCGGATCGGTTCCGTCGGCGGATGCGGCGACGCACACGCCGCACAACTCCGCGAGGCGCGCGAGGGCGCGCACGTCGCCGGCTGAGCGCGCCCCGCTGATGACGAAGCTGCGAATTGATGCGGCCGGGTAGTCGCGCTTCAGTTGCGCCGCCGCCCGCAGCGTCTCCAATAGCGTCAGTGTCTCCGCCGATGGCGACGCGGGCAGCGGCGCCGTCGCCTCGGGCTCACCGCCCGGCTGGTCCCCTTCATCTGCCTTCGGGCCGCGCGCGAGGTCGGTGACGGCGCGAGCGTGGACGCGCGCGTGCTGACGCAGGTCGAGCGTGTGCAGGTGAAAGCCAAAGGCCTCGATCTGGCGAAGCAAAGGATCGACGAACTGGCGCGCCACGCGCCCACCGGACAAGGAGGTAAGGGCGTCGCGCAACAGTGAGATGTCGGCGGCGAACTCTTGCGCGTCGCGGTAGGCATTCTCGGCGCGGTTCGGGCCGCCGGGGCGCGCAGACAGCAGACGGTGCGTGACGTACACGAGGAAGCGGCGGAACAACTCGTGGGGCGAGAAAGTGTCGGCGCGCGCCCGCGCCGCTGGCAATCCTTTGGCGTACCGGTCCAGCGCCTCCCGCAAGGCCGGCGCGTCGCCGGCCTGAAGCGCCGAGGAACTGAGGCGATCCATCAACTCCGCGATGCGCTCCTCGTAGTAGGCGAGGATCACTTCGCGGGCCAGACGCAACGCGGCGCGCGTGCATTCGGGCGTGACGTAAGGGTTGCCGTCGCGGTCGCCGCCGATCCAAGAGCCGAAGCGCACGACGCGCGGCAACTGGCGCGGTTCGACGCCGACGCCGTAGGCTTCGCGAAAGTCTTCGGCGAGGCCGTCGTAGAGGCGCGGCAGAGTGCCGATCAAACAGTGCGGGTAGTAGTCGAGTCCCATCTTGATCTCGTCGAGCACGGTCGGGCGCTGGCGGCGCACCTCATCCGTCTGCCAGAGCGCGGTGATCTCGGCGGTGATCGAGGCCTCGTGCGTGGTGGCCTCGGCGTCGGTCAGCGGCAACTGGTCTAGTTGTTCGAGCGCGTGTGCGATCCGCTGCCGCTTGAAGAGCACGGTGCGCCGCGCCACTTCAGTCGGATGCGCGGTGAAGACGGGGACCACTTCGACCTGACGCAGGAAATTAAGCGTGGTTTCCGCATTCATCCCGGCGTCGCGCAGGCGTCGGAGCGTGCCGAGGAACGAACCCGGCTGCGCCGGGTGCCCCGCGGTCGCCTGCGCCGCCCGCCGCCGGCGCTTGCGGTGGTTAGTCTCGGCGAGGTTCGTCAACTCGAAGTAGGTCGCGAAGGCTTTAGCCAACTTATGCGCCTCGCGCACGCCGAGCCCTTCGACGATCCGCCCCGCGCGCACCATTAGCTCTTGCTCGTCGGGCCGTGGTTGAGTCTCGACCTCTGTGCCATCTGCCGCCGCTGTCGCCGCGCGCGCCTCTCGATGCTCGATCGCGAGCCGGCGCAATTCCTCGACGCGCTCGAACAGCGCTTCGCCCTCCTGCTCTTTCAGCGCCTCGCCGAGCAACCGCCCGAGCGAGCGCACGTCGCGGCGCAGCGGCAGTTCCTTCACGTCGTCCGCGTGGCTCGTCAGTTCCGCCAGTCGCGCCGACTGATCCTCGGCCTTCCACAGTGGCTCATTGGTAGACATAAGCTTGCCCTACTCACTTGAACAGCCCCGTCCCGCTGTCAGCGTCATGATGTCCGGTTGGTCCCCGGCCGCGTTCAGTCGTCCCCCGCGAGCGCCGCCTCTTGCAATTGGTCTCTGTGTCGCAGCATGAATGCGAGGAAGGCGCGCGTCGGCGATGGCTGGAACTGCCCGAGCGAGACCATCGCCACCGAGCGGCGCAGGTGGTGGCCTTCGATCCGCAACTGCGCGAGCCGCCCCGCCGCCACCTCGTCGCGCACTGCCCAAGAAGGCAGCAGCGAGATGCCGACGCCGTGCTCGACCATTAGCTTGACGAAGTAAGTGTCGTTCGATTCGAGCGCGAGCGCCGGGCGCGCGCCAACGAGTTTGAAGAATTCATCGGTCGCGCGCCGGATCGACGCGCCGCGCTCGAACAGGATCAGACGCTCGCGCTCTACCTCTTCGACGCTCGCCGCGCGCTGCCGGGCCAGCCGGTGCGTGCGGCCGACGACGAGCAACAACTCGTCTTCGAACAACTCCGTCACCTGAAGCGCGGGCGAGTAGACCGGCAACGACGCGAAGCCGACTTCGGCTGTGCCATTCAGGATGTCGGCGACCGTCTGCTCGGTGCTGACCGTCGTGCGGAAAGAAAGTTCGATGCGCGGGTTGGCGCGCATGAACTGTTCGAAGAGGCCGGCGAACAGGTGAACGAAGGCTTGCGTCGCGGCGGCCGCGCGCACGCGCCCCGCCTGCACGCGCCCACGTCCCGACACTTGCTCGCGCAGGGCGTCCACTTCGTCGAGGATGCGCTCGACGTATTCAAGCGCCGCCTTGCCCGCCTGCGACAGCTTCACGCCGCGCTTGGCGCGGATGAACAGTGGCTCGCCCAGTTCTCGCTCCAGCGCTTTAATCTGATGGCTCACCGCGGCCTGCGTCAGGTGCAGGCGCTCGGCCGCGCGCGTGAAATTTAAGGTCTCCGCAACACACCGGAACGAGCGCAGTTGTGACAGTTCCATCGGCTAACCCTCTCGCGGAGACGAACTTTTAGGCGGCCAGTCAGTTTAGTCATGAAATGATTTTATCGGGTGGATTATAACAATCAGTTAGAGTTTGAGGCAGTCGGCCACTTATACTCCACGTCAAATACAGACACCCGAACGACGAGTTTGTTTTGCTGAATCGTGCGTGAAGTGCGCCGGGTGGCTGTTTCGGCAAAGGAGGTCGTCAGATGCCTATCCCGTTCAAGTTGGATTACGTGATTGACAAGACGCTGTATCCCGGCTGGCCGGCGGTGTCAGAAGAGCAGCGCGCCCTCGATCGTCTGGCCGGCGTGCGCTTGTCGGCGGCGGAGGCGCGGGCGCTGTGGCCGCGTCTGATGGAGCACAAGTGGTTCGTCAGCGAGCGATTAGGGCGCGACGTGGGTCTGCGCGTCGCCGTCGTTGACTACTTCGAGAACGTGAACGCCTGAGACGCCGCGCAAAAAAGACCTCGCGGAGACACGCCCGTGAAAATGTAAAAACTTCCGACAACTGAATAACCCAAAATGCCGACGGCCGACCCCGACGAAGGGCGGCCGTCGTTCGCATTTCAATGCGCCGGCCGTCACGGGTCATCAGCACGTTTCAACTCACGGAGAAAAAACACATGGCCGCCAAACCTTCGCCCCTGAAAGGGCTTGCCGAGTTAAGCGCCGAGGCGTCCGACGCAGAGAACGTCCATGTCGTAATCGACACGCCGAAGGGCAGTCGCAACAAGTATAAACTCGAAGAGAAATTGGGCGTCTTCATGCTGGGCGGGGTGCTGCCGGCCGGGGCGGTCTTCCCTTTCGACTTCGGGTTCGTGCCCTCGACCGAGGGAGGCGACGGCGACCCGCTGGACGTGCTGGTGCTAATGGACGAACCAGCGTTTGTCGGTTGCGTGATCGAGGCGCGGCTCGTCGGCGTGATCGAGGCGGAGCAGACGGACGACGAAGGGACCAACCGGAACGACCGGCTAATCGCGGTCGCGGCTAAGTCGCGCAACCACCGCGACGTGCGCTCGCTCGGGCAGTTGAGCCACAACCTCGTCGCCGAGATCGAGCACTTCTTCGTTTCTTACAACCAGATGAAAGGCAAGCGGTTCGAGCCGCTGGGGCGTGGCGGGCCGGAGCGCGCCGCCGAGATCGTCGAGGAAGGGGTCAAACTTTTCCGGCGTAAGCACACACGCCGCCACACGCCGGCGAAGGTGGGCGGGGCAAAGAAGGGGAGGGGCGGGTAGGAAAGGATGAAGGCGGAAGGATAAAAGGCGACACGGGCGCGGTGCGTGCTTCCATTGCATCCTTCATCCTTATTCTCGCCCTGCTTAAGCAGACGGTACTGACCTGCACACCGATAGTAAGCTCAAGCGGCGCGCAAACCTTCGGGCACAAAAAGAGGAGAAGCCGCCGCCGCGCTTCCCGTTGGGAGCGCCGCGACAACTTCTCTCTTTGAAATTCAACGTTGGGTTAGGAAGCTTAACCGCGGGGCGGGCCGGGGCTGGGCGGACGGCGCTTCTTCTTGTTGCGTTTGCGCGCGAGCGCCGACTTCAGCTTGGCCTTCTGGCCGCGCGACATGAAGAATGCGTGTTTCTTCGCGTCCTTGATGATCTCTTCGGTCATCACCTTGCGCTTGAAGCGGCGCAACGCGCTCTCGATCGATTCACCTTGATTGACATTAACAGTTGCCATCTTCTACTCCTGATTTCTTTAATTTAGCGGCGCGACCGGCACAGCAG
>JBOGOY010000318.1:0-5435 GCA_050748185.1 Pyrinomonadaceae bacterium | reverse complement strand
GCGCGTTTGTGGTCGCCGGCGTCGCCGTGCTCCCGCAAGTCCTGTCCGAGATTGCGGGCGAGTTTGCGTCGCTTTTCGATCTCCTGCCGTAGCCGCGCGCGCAACTCGCCCGCGCGCGACGCGAAGGCGCGCTCGGCCGAGAGCCGCGTGTAATGCGCGTCGAGCGCGGCGGAGAGTGTCTGTGAGCCTTCGCGTCTGAGGGCCGGCTCATTCGTCGATCGCTCTTGCCCGGAAGGAGGCGGCGGCTGATAAGTTTCGCCGATCTGCTGTCCATCGCCGCGCGGCTCGCGCAGAGCGTCAACGATGCGCCCCGCGCCATCGAGCAACAGAAGGTTGGCCGCGCGGCCGGTCAACTGCGCGACGAGGGTCCAGTCAAGCGCGTCGCCGGCCGCGTCGTATGACGCGAAAGCGAAACGCACGACGCGATCTCCTTCATCTTTGGCGAGCGAGACGAGGCGTGCCCCGCCGAGGTGTTTGCGTAACACCTGCGCGAAGCCCGACGGCTGAACCGACGCCTTTTCGAGAGCGCGCAACGGGCGCTCGATCAGGTAGAGACGCGGCTGCTGCGGTTCGACCGAGAGGAACAGATAGAGGCCATCGCGCAGGCGGAAGTCTACCGCCAGCGTTTCCCGCGAGAACTGCCACACCTTGCCCCACGCGCGGCCCGCGAGCAGGGGGGCCAGTTCGGCGACGACCTCCCGGATCAGTTGAGCGTGCATGATTGAGTAATCAGTAGCCAGTCGTCGCCCGTCCGTCAAGCGGCGGGCAGGGGTTTTTCATTCCCACGCAACTCCGGGTGAATGAAGAAACCCAAGCGGCGGGAAGAGCAGTGGACGCGGGAAACGAAAAGGCCCCGCACCGCGCGGAGCCTCGGGCAAAAATCTGTCACGCCAGTCGCGCGGGAAATCTCAGCCGCGGACGATCATCGTGCCGGACAGGTGATCGTGCGGGGCTCTATGCTCGGCGTCGACGAGCGCGTAGAGGAATCCGAGGCCGCCGGTCAGGAGTGAGAGGATGAAAACGAGCGAACGGCGCGCGCACTGCCCGGTGGTCGGGATCAATCCGTTGCGCGCGTCGACTGCGCGGAGCGAGACGAGTTTGAGTCCGGCCGTGCGCCCGGAGACGGCGACCGTTGCCGTGAGATAAAGGAACATTATCGTCAGGATGATGCCGGCGAGCGAGCCGGCGACGCGCGGATCGGACCAGTGGCCGTTCGTCAGTTCAATGAGCGCGGCGAACGGCGAAGAGAGGAAAGCGACCAGCACGACATCAATCAACCCCGCCGCGACCCGGCGCGCGAGCGGTGCGCGGTCGTCGAGAGCCGCGATGGGCGCATGTTGCGCCGTCGCGGTCTCGGCCTCGCGTCGCGCGAGGTAAGCGTCGTCGATCACGATGTTCGTCACGCGGCGCGGGGGCGGCTTCTCGGCTTGTGTGACGGGCGGCAGTTGCTGATTCTCGGTCGGGAGCGCTGCTGGTGGTGGCGGCGGGGGCGGCACGACCACCAGTGTCGTCGCGCGGGCGGGCGGCGTGGTGGCGCTTACCTGTCCCTCGGTCAAAAGTTCCGGTCGGGCCAACAGCAATTGTTCCGCCGCGCCTTCCGCTCGCGCGGCCGCCTCGTGCCGGACTTCAGGCGCGGCGGGCGTGTCTGCGGGCTGTGCGACGGGCGGCTGCTCTGCCTCGATCATCTGCTCGTCTTCAGTGACGCGCGCAACGGCCGTCGCCGCCGCGCCCCGCGTATGTGCGCCGCGCGTGACGGCCTGCGTGCGCGGCTGTTGCTGGCGCGCACGCTCGATGCGCTTGAGCGCCGCTGCGACGAGCGGGTTCAAGGGCGGCGCTTCGGCCGGCGGTACGAGTCCGAGCGGTTGAGCCTCGATGGCGTGCGCGGCGGCTTCCGCTGTCGCCGGTTGTTCGGCCAAATGGCGCGCCGCCTCCTCCGCTTCACGCGCGGCCTCGGCCGCACGCCGTTGTTGAATCTCGCGCACCCGCTCGCTCAATTCTTTGCGCCACTGAGGCTTCGGCGCACGGTTTGTGCCGGGAAACTCGATCAAGGTGGAGGCTGCGGCGGTGGCGGCGGTAGCCGACTGAGACGTACTTGTTTTGGGCGATTCAGGAGCCTCCGCCCGCGCGGAAGACGAAGCCCGACGTGACTTGCGAGCCGGCGTCGAGCCGGCCGGCTCTGAAGGAGGCGCGGCAGGCGCTGCCTGCGTATGAGTTGACGTGACGGGCGCTCGGCAGCGTGGGCACTGCTCGGATGTGCTGGAGATGTCGGCGCGGCACGCGGCACAGTGCATAACTGGTGGAGCCTCCAGAAATAAAAGCCGAAATGTAAAAATGAAACAACGGGGGTTAAGCCGGTAAACCCAACCCTTCTACGGAGTCGCGGCGGATGCTATCAGAATTTACTTTAAGTCGTCAACCAGAAAATATACAAGCGACAGTGTTTCGGCCGCCGGCGGGTACAAGATAAGGCGGCCGGAAAAAGTCCAAAGTCCAAAGTCAGAAGGGCAAAATTGACTTTGGACTTTGGGCTTTGGACTTGGTTAGAGCGGCTGGCGGCCGGCGTACCCGGCTTCCGTCTCGTGCCACCACTCAATCCGGTCGCCTTCTCCGAGTTTCCAGCAGAGGAGGACGATGCGGCCTTCGCGCATTGAGGGGAAGTCGATGAGGCCGATGGAGTAATCTTTCAGTTGCACTCCGAGCGAGTCCAACTCGCTTGTCTTTTCAATCAATGTGAGGACTACTCTGATGTACTTCGAGGATTCGTCAAGATGCCCGCCGCCCGATTCCGCGCCGATCTCGCCGGCGCGGCGGGCGTCGGCCTTGCGCGAAGCGACGTAAGCGTGCGCGCGCGTCAGCGAAGCCACGATCCTCCGCACTGACGGTAGCAAGACGTTCGCTTCTTCGAGGCTGAAAAGCTTCATAGGGCAGTGGTCGGCGGTCAGTGAACAGTGGTCAGCGAAGCCCGGGTTCTTCTGGCCCCTGATCACTGACCACTGATCACTGACCACTGCTTTTTAGTGTTCGTCCGTGACGCGGATGAAGTCGGACTGGACTTTGATCCGTTCGCTCAGAGATTCCGCCTCCTCGTGCTCGTCGGAAGAGTGGCGGGCGCCGGCCGCCGTCGCGTCGAGCGGGCCACTGTGATTGTTGGCGTGGCTGTCATGCTCGCCGCCGCGGTCGTGGTGGTTGCCGTGCTGCGGCTGCGGATCTTCGGCGGGCTGGAGGTAGGCGTGCGAATTGTGTTGCGCGTCTTCGTGCGGGGGGTGGTGCTCGTAGTAGCGCGAGCCGTGTGAATTTTCTTTACGCACGCGGTCGGCGATCTCGCCGAGGTCGATGAAATAGTCGGCCACGTCAATAAGCTTCGGGGCGGTATTCGAGCGGAAGCCGGCGACCTCGACGCGGCAGCCCTTGTAGGCGACGGCGTTGACGGCGTAAACGAAATCCTCGTCGCCTGAAACCAGCACCGCCGTGTCGTAGCGCCCGGCTAAGGAGAGCATGTCCACGGCGATCTCGACGTCGAGGTTCGCCTTGCGCGTGCCGTCGTAAAAGGTCTTCAGTTCTTTGTGGATGACGCGGAAGCCGTTGCGGCGCATCCAGAGCAGGAAACCCTGCTGGCGCTCGGCCCCGACATCGACGCCGGTGTAGAAAAAGGCGCGGAGCAAGCGGCCGTCTCCCAACAGGACACGCAGCAGCTTGTTGTAGTCGATGTCGATGTTGTGAAAACGCGCTGCGTGAAAGAGGTTGTTCCCGTCAATGAAAACCGCGACCCGCCCCCTGTACCCTAACTGCCAAGAAATGTTATTCGCAGGATCAAAGTGCTGCATGCAATATTCGACTCCGTTGTGAAGGTTGTTGATGTCATCGTTCTTAATGGTTCTTAGGATGCCGCCCGCCGCCGCGAAGGTCAAGCGGCAAGCGCGCGCCTGCGATGCTTAGAGCGGCGCGGCTGTCTCGACCGAGACGACTTCGCCCGTCACCGCGTCCAAGTAAACCCGCAGGCGCGCGGGCTCGCCGACCTCGATCTCCCATGCGATGTGCAACTCGAGTGTGTTCAGGTCGGTCGCCATGCGGAGCGGGTAAATCACTAATTCGCGCACATTGACCGGGCCAGCCGCCGCCGGAGCGTAAGTTTGCGTGCGGCCATCGGCGTCCGTGTAGCTGAAAGTCCGGCCAGAGGCCAGCAGGCTCCGGGTCTCCGCGGCCGTCAACAGTGTCCGCGGGGCGGCAAGGGCGCGCGTCAGCCGCTGCTCTGTATCGGGGATCGCGGTGCTCGACAACATCGCCACCCGGCGTTCCGGCGTAAAGGCGATCTCGATCTCGCCGTACCCGCCGCGCAGCGGGTAAGGGAACGGGCGCTGGCGGTAGAGGGCGCGGCGGAGCGTGCCTACTTCTTTGACTTCGACGAGCGAGAGGTCTGGGAGTTGGACCCCGACGAGCGAAGGCGCGCTGAGCAGGAAGCGACGCAGAGACTCGCGCTCCGCCTCCTGCGCGGCGTCCGCGCTTTCGCCGGCCGGCTCGACCGAGGGCAGCTGCAGCGTCGCCCCCGCGGGCAGCGCGCGCACGGTGGCCGTGACGGGTTGCAATTCCGGGCGAGTGCTGGCGTCGGGGCCGACGTTGGCAATGCCGGGGACGGCCAGCGCGTCCCATGCGGCGAGCGCCTGTTCGCGCCGGTCGGTGCTGGCCCCGAGCGTGATCGGGTACGGCGGCTCGCTGACGCGCGGGCGTGAAGGGTCCGGCGGGCGCGTGCCGGCGGCGCACGCCGCGCTTAACACCCCTAACAATAGGGCGACGGCACGAAACGCCCGCCGGCCACACCTACTCCGCTTCATCAGCAGGTTCATAAAAAAATCGGCGACAAGATGCGGGGGCTTGAGACGGCCGGATTATACTGTATCCCGCGCGTCCGGGGAGAGCGCACGCTGGACCACTCATACCGGCCTCAATTGAATCAGGTGACAGAGGAACGGGAGTCATCACCACAAAAGCACAAAGACACAAAGGGAAATCTTGATCGCTTGAGGATGAAAGGCAGTTTGTCTTGCTTCGTGTCTTTGTGCCTTTGTGGTGAATCTTGGTGGTCCTCATCTTCGTGCTTTGATTTAGTTTTTTAACTGGTCGTCGGGGCGTGGCCGCAAGCTGCGAGTGATGACAAAGGATCGCGCGGCGACGTATCATCGACGCGGATTGGAGACTGAGACTTGCAATTCGACGAGGACAAATTCAGGGCGCTGACGGAAGGCGAGCCCGTCCGCCCGGAGCCGCGCGGATTTCAGCCGGAGCAGTTGATCGCGTGCCCGGCCTGCGAGCGTCGGAACGCGCCGACGCGCCTGAACTGCCTCTATTGCGGCGAGGATTTGCCGCCCGCGGAGGCGGCGGATGGCGACCTGCGCCGCCCCGTCTTGCGACCGCTTGAAGAAAGAGACCAGGGCTTCAAC
>JBOGOY010000317.1:0-5441 GCA_050748185.1 Pyrinomonadaceae bacterium | reverse complement strand
GGGAAGACGACGCTGCTGCAAATTCTGGGCGGGCTGGACGCGGCCGACAGCGGCAGTGTGTGTGTGTGCGGAACGGAGTTGACCGAACTCGGCGTGGGCGCGGCGGCCGAGTTTCGGCGCGCGCGCGTCGGGTTCGTGTTTCAGTTTCACCACCTGCTGCCGGCCCTGAATGCGTGGGAGAACGTCGCGCTGCCGCTCCTTGTCGCGCGCCGCCCGCGCAGGGAAGCACGCGCCCGCGCGCTCGATCTACTCGCGGCGGTCGGTTTGAGCGAGCGCGCCGCGCATTTGCCGGGCGAGATGTCGGGCGGCGAGCAGCAGCGCGCGGCGCTCGCGCGTGCCCTCGTGCACGACCCGCGGATCGTGCTCGCGGACGAACCCACCGGCAACCTCGACGCGCGCAACGCCGAAGAGGTGGGCGCGCTCTTCTTCGCCCTGTGCCGCGAGCGCGGCGCGGCCGTTCTCGTCGCCACGCACAACGAACGACTGGCGCTTCGTTGTGACCGCATATTGTTATTGGAAGATGGCCGTTTGGAGGAGCGCGGGCGTGGGGAGCGCGACGAGATTCGATAAACCTGAGCCCTGAGTTGGAAAATGTGCTCTCTGAATAGTTTGAGCGTGGATAGGGACGAGGGTGCGCCTCGCCGGGAGCGCTAGATTCTTTGCCTGCTATGAGCGCGAAGAGCGCGAACTGAAGCCGCGACTCTCTTCCAACGTCAGGCGAAAGCGCACGCCCATTAGCTCGCCTGTCGGCGAGCTAGGCAGGCAGAGAATCTAGCGCTCCCGGCGGCAGCCAAGTTGTTGCGGCGTAGTCGCGTGGCAGTGCGCCGGGGCGGTTGATCAGCCTGATAATTTTTAACTTCTGACAACTGGCCGTCATTTCAGCTATAATGCGGGCGAGCGATTTTGCACGCATGGACGGCGGGCGTCACGCCACAACACCAGTCGAGAACCAGCACGACTTTTATATGTTCGAACGCTATACGGAGAAAGCGCGGCGAGTCATCTTCTTCGCGCGTTACGAGGCCTCACAGTTCGGCGCGCCCGCGATCGAGCCGGAACACCTTCTGCTCGGCCTGATGCGCGAAGACAAGACCCTGACGGCGCGCTTCCTCGCGCGGGCGCACGCCTCGCTCGAAGCCATCCGCAAAGAAATCGAGGGGCGCGCCCCCTTGCGCGAAAAGATTTCGACCAGCGTCGAACTTCCGCTCGCGCCCGAAACCAAGCGCGTGCTCGCCCACGCCCACGAAGAATCCGATCGGCTCCAGCACCGCCACATCGGGACTGAGCATTTGCTGCTCGGCCTGTTGCGCGAAGAACGTTCGATGGCCGCCGAGATTCTGTACGAGCGGGGCCTGCGGCTCGCCGCCGTCCGTGAGGAAGTGGGGCGTGCGGCCGGGGGCGACTCGCGCGCCGCGCAGAAGAAGGACACGCCGCACCTCGCCGAATTCTCGCGCGACCTGACCGAAGATGCCGCCAGCGACAAACTCGATCCGCTCGTCGGGCGCGAAAACGAGATCGAGCGCGTCATCCAGATTCTCTGCCGCCGCACGAAGAATAATCCCGTTTTGATCGGCGAGCCGGGCGTCGGTAAGACCGCCATCGTCGAGGGTCTCGCCCAGCGCATCATGCGCGGCGACGTGCCCTCTTTCCTTGAGAACAAGCGGATTCTATCGCTCGATCTGTCGCTCATCGTCGCCGGCACCAAGTACCGTGGGCAGTTCGAAGAGCGCCTGAAGCAGATCATGCGCGAGTTGATCGAGAATCCGCAGTACATCATCTTCATCGACGAGTTGCACACGCTGGTCGGGGCCGGCTCGGCCGAGGGCTCTCTGGACGCGGCGAACATCCTGAAACCCGCGCTCTCGCGCGGCGAGGTGCAGTGCATCGGCGCGACCACCCCGGCCGAATTTCGCAAGTCGATCGAAAAAGACCGCTCGCTGGAACGTCGTTTTCAGGCGGTCAAAGTGCCGCCTCCCTCTGAAGAAGAGGCCATTAAGATCATCGACGGCGTGCGCGACCGTTACGAAGCTTTCCATCAGGTAAGCTACACGCCCGAGGCGGTCGAGGCGGCCGTCTATCAGTCGAGCCGTTACATCCCGGATCGTTTCCTGCCGGACAAGGCGATCGACGTGATCGACGAGGCCGGCGCGCGTGTCAAACTTCGCGCCCGCCGCGAGGCCGTCGAGCAACATAGCCGCCGCGTCCTGACCGAAGAGCCACCGCCCCCGCTGCCGGCTTCTTCGCGCCACACCGCTTCGACTTACTACTTCGACCGCAGCCTCGGCGTGCGTCTGCCGGAAGAGGACGAGATCATCTCGGTCCCCGTCACGAAAGACGACATCGAGGATGTGATTGCGCGCTGGACGGGCATCCCCGTCAACTCTCTAAAGGAAGAAGAGACGCAGAAACTGTTGCGGATCGAGGAAGAGTTGCGCCATCGCGTGATCGCGCAGCGGCCGGCGATTTCGGCACTCGCGCGCTCGATCCGGCGTTCGCGCGCGGGGCTCAAAAACCCGCAGCGGCCCGTCGGCTCGTTCCTGTTCCTCGGCCCCACGGGCGTCGGCAAGACGGAAGTCGCCCGCTCGCTCGCAGAATTTCTGTTCGGCTCCGAGCGCTCGATGATCCGCTTCGACATGTCCGAGTTCATGGAAAAACACTCGGTTTCAAAGCTCATCGGGAGCCCGCCGGGCTACGTCGGTCACGAAGAGGGCGGCCAACTGACCGAGCGCATCAAACGCTCGCCCTATTCGGTCCTGCTCTTCGATGAGGTCGAAAAAGCGCACCCGGACATCTTTAACGTCCTGCTGCAAGTCTTCGAGGACGGCATCCTGACGGACGCGCTTGGCAATACCATCGACTTCAAAAACACGATCATCATCATGACCTCCAACATCGGCGCGCGCTTCATCCAGAAGCGTGGCGCGCTCGGCTTTCAGGCGACGGCCGACGCCTCACGCGAAAAGCTGGAAGAGATGGTCATGTCGGCCGTCCGCCAGACGTTCAACCCCGAATTCATCAACCGTCTCGACGAAATCATCATCTTCGACCAATTACACGACGACGAGTTGCTCGAAATCGTCGGCCTGCAGATCGGTGTGCTCAATCGGACGCTCGGGCGGCGCGGCCTCGAAGTGCGCCTGACCGAAGAGGCCAAGCGCTGGATCGTGCAGAAGACCTGCGCCGATCGCTCTTACGGCGCGCGCCCGATCCGCCGCGCGTTGCAAAAGTACGTCGAAGACCCGCTTTCCGAAGCTCTCATTCAAGGCGAACTGACCGGAACCGCCATCGTCGAAGTTTACGAGGACGCGGGCGCGCTCAGTTACCGCCCCGTCGATGTCGAAGACCCGGTTCTGGCGCATTGAGGTTTGGTTCAAGGGTTCAAAGTACAAAGTTCAAGGTACAAAGCTCAAGGTTCAAGGTTTAAAGTCTCCTTACTCAAAGACTTTAGACTTTGAACCTTGAGCTTTGAACCGTGTTGCGTGTTTTGGACTTTGGCCCCTGACTTGTATAATGCCCGCCTTTGCTGACCGGCTGGCTGGCAACGTCGGCGCGTGCGAGTTGAATCCAAGCGTTTCCAAGTAAGCCGGAGCGCTTCGGGATTCTGACGGGCCTCGCGCCGTTACTTCAGTCGCGGCCCGAAATTTTTTGTTCTCCTACTTTCCCAAAGTCGATCAACTTTGAGGCACTAGCAATTATGGGTATCAGCGCGCCTTTCCGGCGCTTTCTTCTGGCCGCTTTCACCGCTGGCCACATCGCTCTGCTGTCCGCCACGTTCACGCCGGAGGCCAGAGCCCAAGAGCCGGCGGCAGCACAGCAACGCCTCGTCGAAAACGTTGACATTCAGGGCAACCGGCGCAACCGCGACGACGACCTACTGTATTACGTCCAGACGCGAACCGGCGATCCTTACAATCAGGCGCAGGTCGAGCGCGACCTCCAAGCCCTCCTGAACCTTGGGTTTTTCAACAAAACCGAATCGCGCGTGTTGACGAGCAACGGGCCGCGGGGCGGCGTCGAAGTGATTTTCGAGGTCAGAGAACTCCCGATCATCCGCGACTTGCAGTTTGACGGTTTAGGGGCCGTCACCGAGTCGGACGTGCTGAAAGCCTTCCGCGAACGCCGCATCGGCATTCAAAAGGAGAACGCCGCTGACCCCGTCAAACTCAATAATGCCCGCCGGCTGCTAAAAGAGTTGCTGGCCGCGCGCGGCTATCCGAACGCGACCGTCGAGACCGAACGCGAGGAGGTCTCAGCCACTTCAGAAGCAATCACCTTCAAGATCGATCAGGGTGAGCGGGTGCGCGTCGTCGAGATCGAGTTCGAGGGCAATCAGATTTTTTCGGACGGCGACCTGCGCGGCGCGATGAAGTATGTCAAAGAGGCCGGCCTCTTCTCGCGCTTCAAGGGGCAGGACATCCTCGACCGCGAGAAATTGGGCGTCGATCAGCAATTGGTCCGCAACTACATGGCCGGCAAAGGCTATTTGCAGGCGCGCACCGGCGAGCCGAAGATCGAAGGCATCGGGCAGCGGCGCACCGGCTTTATCCTGCCGCTGCCGCTGCTGTCGTCTGAGGACGAAGCGCTGCGCGTCACGATCCCCGTGGTCGAAGGCAAGCTCTACCGCCTCGGCGAATTGAAGATCGAAGGCAACTCGATCTTCGACGAGCGCGTGATTCGCGCCGTGCTCGGCCTGCAGCCGGGCGACGTGGCGAGCGGCGAGCGCGTCTATAAAGCTTTCTACGAAGACTTGAAAAAGCTCTACGGCAACAACGGCTTCATCCAGTATTCGGCCGACCCCGAACCGTCTTTCAAGGACAACCCGCAGAACCCGAAAGAAGGCGTCGTCGATTACGTCATTAACATCGACGAGGGCAAGCAGTTCACTTTGCGCCGGTTCGAACCTCAAGGCAACACCTTCACCCGCGACAACGTGATCCGCCGCGAGGTAGTCCTGAACGAAGGCGACATCTACAATCAGGGCTATCTGGAGTTCTCGATCCTGCGCCTCAACCAACTCGGTTTCTTCGATCCGATTGACAAAGACAAGGACGTTGACTTTCGCCAGAACGAGGAAGAAGGATTGGTGGACGTGGGCGTCAAAGTGGCGGAGCGCGGTCGCCAGCAAATCTCTTTCAACGGCGGCCTCTCAGGCATCGGCGGCTCGTTCTTCGGGCTCGATTATTCAACCAACAATTTATTAGGGCGCGGCGAGAGTTTGTCGCTCAGCTTCGCGGCGGGCAACCGCCAGCAATCGTTCGTCTTCTCGTTCACCGAGCCGCAGATTCGCAACCGACCGATCTCGGCGGGCTTCTCCGTCTTCCTCCAGTCGCTCAAGTTCTTCGGCGAAGGCACGTTTCTCTCGCAAAATTCAAATGCCCTGCAAGGCATCTCCGGCTCGCAGATAGATTTTCTCAACACGGGCGACGAGAACCTCTTTACGC
>JBOGOY010000316.1:0-5451 GCA_050748185.1 Pyrinomonadaceae bacterium | reverse complement strand
GTCTTCTCACAGTTCAGCCAGACGCGCGTGCCGCAGTTCTCGCCGCAGGCGTTGTGGGATCACAGCATGGGCGTCGCCGTCCTCGCCAAGCGCATCTCGATCACCGAGCGGCTGGGCGCGAAGGCCGCGGAAGAATCTTTCACCGCCGGCCTGCTGCACGACGCGGGCAAACTCGTGCTGGCGGCGAATCTGCCGGACTGGTTCAATGACGCTCTGGACTTGGCGCGCGCGGACAGGCTCACGATCTCCGAGGCCGAGCGTCACGTTTTCGGCGCGACGCACGCGGAAGTGGGCGCGTATTTGCTCGGCCTGTGGGGCCTGCCCGAGAACGTGGTCGAGGCCGTCGCCTTCCACCACCAGCCAGCACTCTCCGGCGCGCGCCAGCCCGGCGCGTTGCTCGCCGTCCACGCCGCCAACACGCTGGAACACGAGCCACGGGCCGCCGCTAACCACCGCCAGCCACAGCCTTCGCCGCTGGAGCAGCCATTGCTCGCACAACTCGGCCTCGCCGATCGCGTCGTCGAGTGGCGCAAACTCCGGGTCGAGTTGCTCGAAGAGATCGCATGACGGACTTGGGAGCACGGGCCATTAGTTTCTAAACAAATCAACAGAGCGCCTTTTTGCGGCTCCGGCTGCCTGATGTGCGGTGAGGCTGTGCCTCGCTGAGAACGGCGTTTTTTTCTTAACGGGGCTCCGCCCCGGCGCGGGGCATAGCCCCGAAACTATGGAGAGGGCGGCACACGAAAGGGCACAGCCTCACCGCACATCAGGCGGCCGGAGCCGCCACACAGAATCTCTTAACTTAATGCCATTGTCCCAGAGGGCCGTTGGCAAACTGCCAAGCCCGCCCGCCGCGATCCGCATAACGCTATTCCTGCTTCGCCAGTCGCCTGCGATTTTGCGGCCTTTCTTCGACGGCACAGCCTTTGTTAACCATGAGGTCAGCCCGCGCCAGTTCTGACGACGCGCGGCGGGCAGGGGACCAATGAGGCTCATCTGCCGACACTCAAGCCGGAGGAGGCTGTCATGGAATCGATCAACGTTTTCACTTACCTGCTGTACCTGCTCATTAGCGTCGCTCTGACCGTCTGGGTCGCCCGGACGTTGCACAAGAACGGGCGTGTCTTTCTCGTGGATGTGTTTCAGGGCGACGAGGCGCTCGCCGATTCGGTCAACCACTTGCTCGTCGTCGGGTTCTATCTGATTAACTTCGGGTACGTGAGCCTCGCGCTGAAACTCGGTTATCAGATCGGGTCGATCACGGAAGGCATCGAGGCGCTGTCGTGGAAAGTCGGGATGGTGCTCGTCGTCTTAGGCGGGATGCACTTCTTCAACCTCTACGTCTTCAGCCGCATCCGCCGCCGCACCCACAACATCTTCGACAAGCCGTTCGCGGGGCGCGACAAAACCAAGCCGGTGACGTTTCAAGCCAGCTAAGCCAGTTCTTCACCGCGGAGGACACAGAGGAAATGATGAATGATGAATGATGAATAAAAAGCAGTGTGTCTTTCATTCATCATTCATCATTCCTTCTCTGTGTCCTCCGTGACCTCTGTGGTGAAATTTGAAATGAATGCTATTCAAGCATCGGCTGTGAGCGTTTCGTCAATCTTGATGTCGCGTGCGGCAAGTTCTTTGACGAAGGCCGCAGGCGGGATGCAGCGCTCCTGCGGCAGCGCGCCTTTCTCGGTCGTCTCCCCACGCGCCATCATCTGCGCGACGATCGAGGCGGGGAAGGCCGTGGTTCGCATCATCGCGGAGAGGCCCGTGCGCGCGTCGAAGAGATCGATGATGTCATAGCGCAGGCGGCGGCGCGCGCCGTCGTCCGCCTGTCCCACAAAATCGAGGCGGACGAGCACCGCGTCGGGTTCGTCGGCCGGCAGGTGACGTAGCAGCAACTCGCCGAGCAAGCGGCGCGGACTGAGGCGCGCTCCTTCAATTTCGACCGCGGCGCTGCTCGCCAGCCCGAGATCGATGAGCAGCTTGAACTGCGCGCAGTGGCCGGGGTAGCGGATCGTTTTGTAGTCGAGTTGGCGGACACGGCCCGAGAAAGTGTCGGGCAAAGTCGAAGTGCCGCCCGAAGTCTGAAAGGCTTCCATCTCGCCGTAGGGCGCGGGGAACGTGAGCCGTTCGACTTCGGTCATCGACTCGATCTCGACGATGTGACCGTCGCGCAAAACGCGGGCGCGCTCGACGTATTCGTTAATCAGCCCTTCGACCGAGAACACGATTTGGTAGTTGAGCGGCGGCTTGGGCTGTTGTGGCAGGCCGCCGACGCGGATGTGAATCTCTTCGAGTTCGGTGAAGCGCGCGGCCCCGTGGGCGGCGAGCACCGAGACCATCCCGGGCGCGAGACCGCAGTCGGGGATGACGTTGACCCCGGCGGCGCGCGCCTCGGCGTCGAGCGCCAGTTCGGCATCAACGACCGTGTTGTTGCCGCCGAGATCGCAGAAATTAGTGCGCGCCTCAATCGCCGCGCGGGCCAGTTGCAGGTTGTGAAAGTAGGTGACGCAACTGATCACGGCGTCGTGCCCGCGCATCAGACTGACGGCCCTCGCGTGATCGCTCACGTCGGCCTGTAAGGGCGTGAGTTTGTCGCCGCCGCCGACGGTCGCCGCGACCGCCCGCGCCCGCTCCCCGTCCACATCGGCGACGGTTACGCCTGCGACGCCCGCGCTGTTGTGCGCCAGATCGTAGGCCGCGCCGAGCCCCATCCGGCCCGCGCCAAGAACGAGAATTTTCATCCGTAATCACTCCTAACGTAAGTCGAAACTGAATTTAGGAAGAGGCAGCAGCCGAAGTAGCGCCTTGTCGAAGAAAGTTCACCAAAATCCGGGAGAGCAAGTCTGGCGCTTTGGTCTGACATTCCCACACTACCAGCACTTCCCATCCAGTGAGTTCAAGGGTCATGATGTTGTTTCTGTCCCGCGCTACATTTGAAAGACGTTTCTTCTGCCAGAACTCCGCATTGGTTTTAGGCGTCACCATTCCATAGCGGCAGTTGTGCATGTGGAAGAAACAGCCATGAACAAAGATCACTTTGCGGCGCGCAGGAAACACCAGATCGGGTTTACCGGGCAGGTCTTTCCGGTGCAGCCGGTAACGAAAGCCCATCCGATGAGCCAGTGAACGCACTTTCATCTCAGGCCGCGTGTTCCAGTTTCGGATGCGCGACATGTTGAAGCTGCGCTGTTCCGGCGTGTGTACGTCAGACATTACTGACTCTCACAGGAACTGTGCCAGATTTTCAGCTTATTACCTCGCTTTTGCTCTGACTGCTCCCTGCAAACTCGAGTTTTCTTCAAGCCAGCCTTTGGAAAGATTCCTTTCCAACATCGCAAACATATGCCCGACCCCGGTCGGCCCGGAGCGGGTTGACCGCGTGTGGCTAAGACTTTTAATCCGGGCGAAAGCTACGCGAAACTCTTCGAGCGTCATCGCGGCGCGAGGCATTGTCTGCGTCCCCTCAATCGTCATGAACCGTGGCCTATCAGCTTTCGGCTGCGCCCTGTTTCCCGATGAGGTGGCTGTGGCGATAGCCGTAGAGGAAATAGAGGACGAGTCCGGCGATGAGCCAGAGGCCGAAGCGGGTCCAGTTGGTGAAGCCGAGTTCGGTCATCAGGTAGCCGCAACTCAAGAGCCCGAGGACGGGGATCAGCGAGAGCCTTTTGAGGAAACAGAGGACCGCCAGCGCGACGACCAGCACGAGATACACGAGGAACGGAATCCGGTGCTTGAAGTCGTCCCACGCGCCGACGGTGAAGAATTCGCGCAGCAGCCCCGGCGAGTAAGCGCGGTCGTAGTAGAACACTCCGATCAGTGTCAGCAGGAAGAGCGCCGGGATGACGTACTGCGAGTTGACGTAAGGGACGTAGCTGCCTTTTTCGCGATCCTTCTCGCCGAGGACGAGGACGCCGCCGCAGACCAGCACGAAGGCGAAGAGCGTCCCGATGCTCGTCAGGTCGGTCACCTCCGTCAGGTTCATAAAGAGCGACGGAATCGCGACGACGAGGCCGGTGACGATCGTCGCGAACCACGGCGTCTTGAACTTCGGGTGGATGGCCGCGAAGATCGGCGGCAGCAGTCCGTCGCGGCTCATCGCCATCCAGATGCGCGGCTGGCCGAGTTGGAAGACTAACAGCACGGTTGCGATCGCGATGATCGCGCTAATGGCGATGATGCCTCTGATCCAACTGATGTTCGCGCCTTCGGGGCCGAAGACGAAGGCGAGCGGGTCGCCGACTTGGAGGCGCGAATAAGAGACCATGCCGGTCAGAACCAGCGCGAGGATGATGTAAATCACCGTGCAGATGACGAGCGAAAGGAGCATCGCGCGCGGCAGGTCGCGGCGCGGGTTCTTGCATTCTTCGGCGGTGGTCGAGAGCGCGTCGAATCCGATGTAGGCGAAGAAGACGGCCGCGACGCCCCGCATCACGCCGGAGACGCCATTCGGCGCGAAGGGGGACCAGTTGCCCGGATCGACGTAGAACGCGCCGAGGATGATGACGAGGAAGATGACCGCGAGTTTCAGCGCGACCATGATGTTCGAGGCGCGCTTCGATTCGCGGATGCCGACATAGACGAGCGCGGTGATGACGACGACGATAGCGAGCGCGGGCAGGTCGCAGACGATGGGTAGGCCCGCGACGCGCGGCGCGGTGGTCCACGCCGCGTGCGCGTCGAGCATCGAGGCGGTCACGTCGGGCAGCGCGCGGACGGCTTCGAGCGTCTGCCCGCCGGCCATTAGGTCATTGACGGCCGTGTAGCCGCGCGAAGCCGTCAGGAAATCCATCGTCAGATAGGCCGGCACGTTGATGCCATAGCCGGACAGCAGGCCCGTGAAGTAATCGCTCCAAGAGATGGCGACGGCGATGTTGCCGATGGCGTATTCCATCAACAAGTCCCAGCCGATGATCCACGCGATCAGTTCGCCGAAAGAGGCGTAGGCGTAAGTGTAGGCCGAGCCGGCGACCGGGATTTTGGCGGCAAAGTCGGCGTAGCAGAGCGCGGAAAAACCGCAGGCCATCGCCGTGAACATGAAGAGGAAGACGACCGCCGGGCCGCCGCTGAAGGCCGCGTTGCCGATCATCGCGAAGATGCCGGCGCCGATGATCGCGGCGATGCCGAGCGCCGTCAGATCGAGCAACCCGAGCGTGCGGCGCAGGTGCGGCACGCCGCCCGGCTCGAGTTCGCCATGATCGCTGAAGCCGAGCGCGGCGTCGCGCTGAATCTGGGCGATGGATTTTTTGCGGAAGAGATCGGAAAAGAAGCTCATCTCTGGTTTCGGCGTCGGGCCGAGCGCGGCGGCGGCAGCAGGATGGTAGAACTCAAAGGCGAAAGGTTCGCCGCGGAGTTTACTACAAAAGCCGCCGGTTGTCGGCGTAGAAGTCAACGGTCCAAAGTCCAAAGTCCAAAGTCCAAAGTCAGGAGAATAGGGTTCCCGACTTTGGA
>JBOGOY010000315.1:0-5461 GCA_050748185.1 Pyrinomonadaceae bacterium | reverse complement strand
GTGCCGGGAAATTCAGCCCGTAGGGCACGGGAATCGAGCCGGCGACGGTCGCGGCGGTCGGGCGGCGTGACTGCGTGTCGGGGAAGGCGGCGACAATGGCTTTGTACGGCAGCGAGACGTACTCGCTGCCCTTTTTGTCGCGGAAAACGAGCCGGTCGCTCGGGTCGTCGAAATTGAGCGTCCCCGTCTGCTTTTTGGCGTAGCCGAAGACGCCGCCCTCGTATTTGGCCTTGACCGGCTGCGGGGTGACGGGGGCAGGGGCATCTTTCGCGGCGGCCGGCTGCGGCTTGGAATTCGTGCCGTCGCTGACGGTGCGCGAGCGCTGCGCCGCGGCGTCAGGGGTCAGGGCGAGCGCGCAACAAAAGAAGAGCGCGGCGGCCAGCGGGCGCGGCCGGATGAGTGGAAGATTCGACATGGTGGTTCCCTCCGGAATTGCTGTGGGTGGCTGCTATTAAAGACGCACGCCGCCGAGCGTGCGTTGCCAGACGAGTGACTTCTTGAGGACGCAGAGGCGCTGCCGCTCATCGGGCGCGCAGACGGGTTCGAGTTGGGCGATGATCGCCTCGACGAGTGGCACCGCGAACGGGCCGGCGTGCGCGATGGCCTGCGAAAAGTAATGAAGCCGCAACTGGTCGCCCCCGCCGCGGTGAAACTCGACTACTTCGCGCCCGCCCATTTTGTGCACGTCCTGCCCCACCGGAATGACGCGCCGCGGCACGCCCTGCTCCGGCGCCGCCCCGCCGCCCGGTTCGCGCCAGCCAAGCAGCAGCACCCCGACCAGCACGCCCTGCTCGTTCAAATAATCCGGCGACAGCACGGCCAATTCCGCGCGCGGCGACAGGCGCGGCCCGAACTGCCCGAACTCCGGGTTGACCAACTGCGTGTTGTAGATGACGCCGACGACTTCCGGCCCGCCCTCGACCGGCAGCGAGACGAACTGCGCGAACCCGTAATCGTCCGCCCCCGGCGGCTCGTCCGCGTCCAGCCGGTCCACGATCCGCCCGACGTAATCCACGTGCGAGTTTGACGAAACGATTTTTGCGATTTTCATGGAGCAGTAGTCAGTAGTCAGTAGTCAGTAGTCAGTAGCAAAGCATTTGTTTTTATGCTGGCTACTGGCTACTGACTACTGACTACCGTTTATGTCTTCGCCCACTCGGGGACTTTATAGAGGATCCACCAGAGGAAGAGTTGGACGCCGAGCACGACGAGCGCCAGCAGGAGGCGGCGAACGGCGGCGCGCTTGGCGTGTCGCGCCTGCCACCGCCCCGCAGGGCCGTGCGTGCGCGCGAGCGCGACCCCGGCGAAGACGAGCGCGCCGGGACAGAACAGGATGCCGAGGTAAGGCACCAGCCCGTAGGCAATGAAGGCCGCGGCCGTCGCGGCCGCCGCCCCGCCGGCGCTTTCGTTCCGGGGACCAAGCAGCCACACGGCCAGCGCCCTCCGCCTTCGCGGAGTAGCGACGGCATTAAGGCGTTCAGACTTAATTGACTGATTCTCTGAAAGCGTCATGTCGTGCGGCGCGCCGAGCCGCTGACGGTGATACGAAGAGAGCAGCGAATCGGCGGGCTCGTAGGCCGAATCTTCAAGCCGCCGCCCGCAGGTCGAGCAGAAGCGGGCCGAGTCGCGCCGCGCCGACGCGCCGCACGCGGGACATCCGGGCGTGACCTTCGCTTGCTTTCTGCTCTCAATCATACTCAAGAGAGTTTTTGTCCAGAGCTTTTTCGTAACATTGCAGATGTAGCCAACTCCTAAGAGTCGCTAGCGCAGCATCAACCGTTAGCGCAACTTCACGCCCGTCGTATTCAGGCGTCTCGATGAGGAACGGGCACATCCCTTTTGGTGACTCAAGTTGAACCTCAAAGGAACTGTCTGGGTTGAGGAAGAACCACAGGCCGTCGTCATCTGCCCCGGGGTGTGAAACTTTGAGTTGTTGCACAATAAGTTTTGGGCACTCGCGCTTCACCCGAGTAACTATAAGATCAATATCTCTCTGCATGGAAAATCAACGCAACTCTAACGCCGCCGCAATTTGCTGACAGCCTTGCGCGAGACGCGAAAACTGAAGTCGTGCTCGGCCGCAAAGTCTTGCACGGCGCGCAGGAATTGCTCGCGGTCCTGCATCGTCAGGACGGCGGCTCCGTCGGCCGTCTCCAGCGCATAGGGGTAGCCGTTGCCGACGACGCACTCGGCGCGCACCGCGTCCGACACCTCTTCGAGTAGCCCGGCCTCGTACACCCACGCGGGAATGTCGAGCCGCGCCGGCGCGCCCGCGCCCGTCGTTTGCAAATATAGAAAGCCGACGAGCGGTTGGTCCCTTTCGTCCCGAAAGTCGCGCGTCAGACCTTCGCGCAGGCAGTGGAAAAAGATCGTGCGGTTGCCCCACGCGGCGAGAAGCTTTTCGTCGTTTTCAAGCGCCGAAGCGAAGAGTTGCGCGTCGTACAGGGAAGCGGTGGAAGCGCGCCCGCCACCGTGGCCCGCGAGCACGCCCAGCAGGTGGACCAGATCGCGTGCGTAGCTGTGATCGATGAAACCGACGATCGGCACTTCGGTTTCGCGCGAGAGGCGGACGGCGTCGAGCGTGGCCCGGATGTACTCACGCGGAAACTGGCTCTCGGTGCGAATCTGCGCCGAAGATAAAAGCAGCGTGCCGTCGAAGAAGGCGACGGGCGCTCTCCGCCCCGTTACTGCGCGCCAGCCCCTATGCCGCTCGCAGAATTCGCACAGGGCTTGCAGTTCCAACTCGAAGCGGCGGAAGCCAACTACATCGGCCGCCGTGTTGTCACCCGTTTCGGTCAACTCGTGCGGCGTGACAAGGTGAAAGCGCGCCTCTTTGCGGTAACTGGTTCCGTCGGGCGTGTGCGGGTTCTCAAACGAGGCGACCTGCACGGCGGCGACCGGCACCGAGATTTCGCGGCCGGGCAGAATCTGGCTTCCGTCCGCCGCGCAAGTCGCCCGCCCGCGCAGCACTTCGGCCGCCCACGCGCGCGCCGCCTCGTGCGATCCCCACCGCTCGCCGAACGGCACGACGACCGACCGATACTCGTCGAGTTCAGAGGATGGCAGCGCACCGGCCGCGCGCGCTCTTCCCGTCTCGAGCTCCGACTCGGCCGCATTCTTTATTTGAACCACCGTCCGCCCGCCGAGGGCGCGCAGACTTTCCGCCAGCGCGCGCGCCCCTTCGGCCCACGCCCGCTCGAAGCGCACGAACTCCTCGCGCCGCGCGGTCAGTTCATGCAACAGGTGCTGGCGGTAGAGCATGAGCGAAACGATGAATGATGAATGATGAACGATGAATGATGAATGATGACAAAGATTAATTCATCATTATTCATCATTCATCGTTTCTCCTGTGCTCCGGCCAGTTGTGCGGCGGAGGGCGAGTAGCGCGTTGTGCGGAGTTTGCCGCCGATGAAGGTGTAGGCGAGGCCGTCCTTGAGGTTGCGATAGACGGAGACGCCGTCTTTGTCTTCGCGCTCGAAGCCTGAGTTGTTGACGAGGCTGAGCGACTCGGGGGTGGCGGAAGAGCCTTCGTGTTTCAGGACGACTTGCAGGACCGTGCCTTCGAGTTCGGGAGAGAGTTTCTTAGTCGCGACGAACTTGGCGTCCACGAATGCGACCACCACCGTCCCGCCGGAAACCCTGAATTGCAGAGTGCTCGCAGCCGCCTCGGGGGTTTCCCGCAACGGCGCGCCCAACTCGCGCTCCACGTCCGCCCGCCGCGATTTCAACGGCTCGATCTTGCCCCATGCCGCGGCGGCCTCCGCCGGATGCGAAGCGCAGCCCGACAGCAACAACCCGACGCCCGCGGCCAACACCGCCAACAGACCCCACAGGCGCAAACCAACTTCTCTTTCAATCATGCGGGGATGCTAACGCACCGAGGTTCAAAGTTCAAAGTATAAAGTTCAAGGTTCAAAGCCAGAGCGCATCTCTCCGACTTTGAACCTTGAGACTTTGAACCTTGAACTTTGAATTTATTTAGCGAACGGCCGGACGCGCTCGGCCGACTCTTTGAGGTCGGCCTCGCCGGGGGCGAGTTGCGCGCCGCGCTCGTAAGCCGCGAGAGCCTTGCCGTACTGGCGCGAGACCTCGTAGGCATAGCCGAGTTCGCGATAAACGTTCACGTCGTCGGGCGTCTTCGCGGCGGCGCGTTCGAGCGTGGCGGCGGCTTTGGGCAGGTTCTTGGCGCGCGAATAGGAGATGCCGAGCAGGTAGAGCGTCTGCCCTTGCGCGTTCGGGTTCGCGCCGAAGCGTTCGAGCGCGAGGACGGCGCGGGGGAACTGGCCGGCGCTGACGAGCGCTTGGGCGTGGAGCGCGGCGGCCGGCTCGTCGGCCCGGAGTTTGACGAGCGACTCGCTGGCCCGCACGGCGCTCAGATTATCCGCATCGGCTTTGGGGCCGGTGCCTCCGGCCGCGGCGGCGCGGCGCAGGTAAGCGTAGGTCAGAAGCGTCCAAGCCTCGGCGAAACGCGGATCACCCTGAGTGGCGCGATTGAGCGCGTTGATGGCGGCGTCCGATTCGTTACGCTCGTAAGCAAGACGGCCGAGGTAAAAGTGTGAAGCCGAATTTTTCGGGTCGGCCTTGACGGCTGCGCCGAACGAGCGCTCGGCTTCGGCCGTTTTGCCGGTGCGAAATTCCGCGAGGCCGCGGTAGTAGAGCAACACGGCGTCGGGTTTGGCGTTGGCTCGCGTCGTCGCGGCGACTAAGAGCGGCAGCGCCTGCTCGAACTGCTCGGTGCGGACGTAAGCCTGCCCGAGCGCGTCCACCGTGTTCGCATCCTCTTCGCCAGCCTTGCGCTGGAGTTCGAGGGCGCGGGCGAGGTTGTCTGAAGCCTCTTTGTAACGCTTCAAATTGAACTCGGCGAAGCCCGCGATCTTCCACGCCTCGCCGTTGTTCGGCTCGCGCACGGCGATCTGCTTGGCCTCGCGCAACGCCGCCTCGTACTGCTGCTGTCGTAACAACTCGAAGGCGCGGGCCGTATCGCCCACGCCGCCGGCGGGAGCAGACGCCGGGCGCGATGTCGTCGCCGGCGCCGCCGCTGTCGCGCGCGTACCGGTCGTTGTCGTATTAGTCCGCGGCGTTGTGACCAAGGGTGACGCCCCCGGCTGCGGATTTTGGACGGTCGAGGCTTCGGGGCTGACGCGGCGCGGTCGCGTCGCCCCCGACTGTGCCGCGGCCGAGACGGTGAACGAAACCAGCAGGAGAGCGGCCGATGTGCCGCAGAGTAATGGCTGAGATTTCATGGCTAAGATTCCCTTCCGGCGATGTGTGCAGCCCGGACGCGCCGCGCGTGAATGAGTATGAACGAAGCCGGCGCGCTGGCTCAAGCCTGTGCCGTTGTGTGCGATGCGGAAGCGGGCGGGCAGGTTCGCCTTAAGATTGACGGCCGGGGGCGTGACAAGGCTTTGCCTAAAAATTCGGTCAAAGCCACGAGTTAATGTGGGAGCGTGATTATGTG
>JBOGOY010000314.1:0-5462 GCA_050748185.1 Pyrinomonadaceae bacterium | reverse complement strand
TGGCCGCCTCGTTCAACAGGTTCGCCAAATCGGCCCCAGAGAAACCCGGCGTGCCACGCGCGATCCAACCGAGTTCCAGACCGTCTTCGAGCTTCAACTTGCGCGCGTGAACTTTCAGAATCTCCTCGCGCCCACGCACGTCGGCGAGATTGACGGTGATCTCGCGGTCGAAGCGGCCGGGGCGCGTCAGCGCCTGATCGAGGATGTCGGGGCGGTTGGTCGAGGCGATGACCACGACGCCGACTAACTGCTCGAAGCCGTCCATTTCAATGAGCAACTGATTGAGCGTCTGATCCTGATCCGCCGAAGCCGAGTCGTTGCTGCGCCCGCGTCGGCGGCCCAGCGCATCGATCTCGTCAATGAAAACGACGCACGGGGCGAGTTCCCGCGCCTTCGTGAACAGGCGACGCACGCGCGCCGCGCCGAGGCCGGCGAACTTCTCCTGAAAGCTCGAGCCGGAGACGGAGAGAAACGGCACGCCCGCTTCGTTCGCGGCGGCCCGCGCCAGCAAAGTCTTGCCGGTGCCCGGAGGGCCTGACAGCAGGATGCCACGCGGGGCGCGACCTCCGAGCCGGCCGAAACGGTTCGGATCGCGCAAAAATTCGATCGTCTCTGACAGTTCGTTCTTAGCCTCGTCAACGCCGGCCACTTCGGCAAACGTCACGCTCTGATCGCCGCTCGCGTCGTTGACCGCGAAATCGCCGGTCCCGCCCATGCTGGCGTAAATCCGCCAGCCCGTGAACCCGATAAAGGCCACCATCAAGGCGGCGATGCCCCAGTTCAACACGGAGGCGAGCGCGCCCGGCTGCAACGAACGAAACTCGATCGTCAGGTTTCGCTTCTGAAAGGCGTTGATGATTTCCTGTTGCGCTATCGCATTCGGCACGATCGTCTGTGCCAGCGATCCGTCATGCTTAGTGACGGTTAGCAGTTCGCCATCGACGGTCAGGGAAGAAGCGGCGGGCATGTCGCTCAAGGCGCGCAACTGTGTGTAGTTGATGTTTTCGATGGCCGGCTGATGCGTCTGCTGGTAAACCTTGGCGCCGACGAGAGCCAGCAATAAGGTCAGCACGAGAGCGCCGACGAGCAGCGCGCTGGATTTCTGTGAACGGGGGATCAGGCGTGAAAAGGGCATAAATATACTCCGTCACTAAGCGGCCTAGCACATGGGGAAACGGCCGCCAAATTACAATTTCAACGAATCACTTGTGAGTGGGAATTAGAAGAAGGGAGGCTGACGCGCGGAAGTGGCGGCGGACCCTGCTTCGTCGGCGGAAAGCGACGGGTGAAGCGCCCGCCGAACGCCAAAATTAATTTAACATCCCACAATTACACGTGTCCAGCAAAAGATTTTCAGGCCGTAAAACGAGTAGCGAAGGGCAAAAGGGTATGAATTTCAAGGCCTTCAGCACTCGACTTTCCGATGTTCGCGGGATTATTCCGGTTGCCGCTTTTGTCACCCGAAAGACACTTATCTCGGGCTTGCTTTGATTTAAGACACAGCTACAACTCGTGGGCCGACACGTTTCAGTACAAGCAGGCTGGTCGATGAGGCCACGGATGACGGAGAAAGACGCCGCCTAAGATATTCAAGCGCTGCTGTCACAAACCTTTAGGCCGAAGTGTGGGAAGCATGGCGTGACGATGGCATGCTCGTTGCTCCACAGATAATCGACGCGGTGGTAAACAGTTTGTCGGTGGTAACGACTTTAGGGAATTCTTAGAAACGACTTCAAAAGGAGATAAAGCGATGTTGTGGACGATTCTGGTGGTGCTGTTGGTTCTCTGGTTGCTTGGTTTCGGTTTCGGTGTCGGCGGAAGCATCATTCACCTGCTGCTGGTCGTAGCGCTGGTGGTCCTGCTCATCAACTTGCTGACGGGCCGTCGCACGGTTTAATCCGTCGCTCGACCGTCAATAGACCGATGATAAATATGAAAGAGGGGTGCGCTAAGTTCATCAAGTCGCGCCCCTCTCTCATTTGCCTGCCGGGAAATCCGTGACGCGCACGTCGAGCTTTGATGTCACGCGCCCCACCGGATACAGGTTCAGACGCCGGTCCCAGTAAGTCGAGCGCGTGTAAAAGAAGCGCAGGCGTTCGCGCGCGTTGGCGGCGAACTGCGGGTCATTGAGCAGACGCTGCTCGAACTCTTTCCTGAGTCCCGCATCTTTAGCCAACATCTCGCGCGCGAGTTTTTCCAGCACGTAGTCTTCCGCGCCCTCCTTCTGCTCAAAAATCGGATTGAAGAAGCCCCATGAGACCAGCGAATCCGGCGCGTCCGGTTCGAGCAGGTGCAGCGCGACGCGCCCACCCGGCTGAGCCAAAGGCACCACGACCGTCCCGGTCGGATAACTGCGCTGCTCGCGGACCAGTTGATTCTTTTGTGTCAGCGGCAGACGCCCTTCAAAAGAATTCGCGGCCCACTTCACATCGCCAAAGCGGTAGCTCTCTACTTCGAGCGACAGTGGCTCGGCGAGCTTTTGCAGGCGTAGGCCGTGCGCGGCGAGAACGTCGATGACGGCCGACCACTGCGGAGGCACGAGGTAGTAAAGCGGAGGCGTGACCGCAATCGTGGTGCGCGACTCGTTGAAGAACGGCACGGTCAGGTCGAGCGGCTTATCGCCATAGACGACGCGCACCGCGCCCGAAATCTCACTCACTTCACGGCGGAACTCGACAGCCTTCAACTTCAACGGTACTGACGTGTCCGTGAAACTGACGCTTAGCGCCACTTTGCGCGCGGGATCGTAACTGGTCCCTTCCGCGCTCACCTGTTCATCCGTCGCGCGCCCGGCCTTCAACCACCCTTCCGGATCGCGGTTCACATCTTCGAGCGCGGCTTTGAGCAGGTCGTAAGTGCCGCGCACGCGCGTGCGGTAATCCTTAATCATGTGCGTCTCGATCAACAGCGCCGGGCGGTTGCGGAGCGGGACGTAGCCGGTGGCAAAGCGCGGCGTCGAGATAAACGCCTGCACGCCTTTGCCGGCTGGATCGCGATTGTCGCGGAAGACGAGATAAGGAGAGAGCAGATTTCCCGCCGCCTCGGCCGCCGGCACGATGCGCCCGTCAAAAGCTGCCTTCGCCCAGTCGCGCAACGGCTGCGGGACGTTCTCGCGGGCCTCGTACTGATAGGTCACGTTGTACCGAAAATCCGCGCCGTCGGTGACATGACAATCAATGAACAGATCGGGCTGCCACTCGTTCCACAGGCGCAGCCACGCGCGCGTCTCAGGCGCGTCGGCCTTCATGTAGTCGCGGTTCAGGTTGAGGTTACTGGCGTTGGCGCGCCAGCCCACCTCGGCCGGGCCGTTCTGGTTGATTCGGTTGAAGGGGCTGCGTCGCTCGTGGCCGTCCACGTTGTAAATCGGAATGAAGAGCAGCGTCACACGATCGAGCAAACCCGGCCGCGTCTTCGTCATGACCGCGTCGCGCAGCAGCGCGAGGCCCGCGTCCTTGCCGTCGGTTTCGCCCGCATGGATGTTGGCTTGTACTAGGACGACGGCTTTACCGGCGCGGCGCACGGCCTGCGGGGTGAACGCTTCGCCATTCGCCGCGACGACGAGCGGCAGTGCGCGCCCCTCGCCGCTTTGCCCGAAGTCCGTGTAACGAACGTTGGCCGAAGCGGCGTCCAGCTTGCGACAGTAAGCGACGGTGTCTTCGTAGTTCGGAGTCTCGCGGTAGTCAGTCTTCTCCGCGTGCGTCTGCCACTCAGGCGGCACGGGCGGCGCAGGGCTCTGGGCTGTCGTGGTCATATTCGAGGCGATGAAAATGATGCAGGCGACTTTGAGGTGGACGAGACGAATCATTCGCTCACTCCGTTGTGAGTAGAACCGGGAATTAACCACGAAGGAGAAATGATGAATGCGGAATGATGAATGAAAAGCAGCTTGTCTTTTATTCATCATTCATCATTCCGCATTCATCATTTTCCGATTCGTGTCCTTCGTGATTATAAAACGAGACGATAGCGTGCCTCACCTTTGAAGTTCCATTCGGCAAGAGCGGCACTGCTGGCGGCGGCGTGCGTTGAGCGTGCCGCAACTCCGGCAGCGGTTGTACATCGTGCGGGCGAACCAGTTGGTGACGAGCCAGCTCGCGCCGAGGATGGCGGCGAGGACGAGCAGGTTGAGCAGCGTTTCTTTCAAAGGTCTTGTCTCTCCGCTAAGCTGCGTTGGTGTGTCTGCCCGCGATCGTAGCCAGAGCGGAAGGCCGCGCGCTCACACTCTTCGCCGTAGCATTCGCGCAGGCGTTCGCGCGATTCGTCGAACGTGACGCCGCGCGAACGTGGGTGGAGCGCCGCCTCGAAGCCGCGCCGGTAGTCAGGTTCATCTGCTGAGAAATCGCGGCCGGCGGTCGCGTATTCTTCTGACTCCGCGTCGCGCAGCCCGATCCACCACTGTTCGCGCGCGGCGTCAACGCTTTCAGCGCCGGCCGCCTCCAACATGCGCTCGGTTCGCTCCTCCTGCTCATCATCTTCAACGACGGCTACGACCAGCGTCCGCCCGCGGCGCAGCGCATCTTCATAGACGAACAACTCGTCGTGCGGCAATCCGGTCGCGATGTTGTCTTCCATCAGGTTGCCGGCGGCCGCCCCGGCCGCCGCCCCACCTGCCCCGAAGAGGGCCGCACCGATCATCCCGACGGCCAGCACCGGCCCGACGCCCGGTATTAACAGACTCGCCGCCGCCGCGCCCAGCGACAATCCGCCGGCCGCGCCCAACGCGCCGCCGACCACTCCGCCCAGAGCCTTTCCCATCCCGGGCTGCTCTGTTTCAGTCGTCGGCACTTGAGCATCAAAATCCTGTGCCGCTGTTCCGGGAGTCAATAAACTAATGCGTCGGTCGGCGACGCCTGCCTCGCGCAGGGCAGCGACGGCCCGCTCCGCGTCTGTACGGTCCTGAAAGATGCCGGCGACAGTTTTCATGTTCGCACTCCTCTGCTTGTGGTGTCTTTAAGCTTGGCTCAGTTTATAGTCGAGTTTCGGAGTGTTGACAATCAAAGAATGTTGAGCGCGTGGGGCGGGCGTGGTACATTGTCTTAGACTCGCTAACCTACTCGCACGGAGCACCAAGCGCATGATTCAGATCCTCGAGAAACACTGGCCGATGTCGGTCGGCGACGGCAAGGCCGCGCGCAAGAAGAAGCCGCGCATCCTCGCCATTACAACCGACTGCTGCACGGGCTGCGCGGGTTCGCCCGCCTGCATCGAGTATTGCCCGATTGAGGCTTGCATGTTCTGGGTGCCCGATGAAGACCACCCGCCTTTCGGCCGCATCGAAGTCGATCCCGAACTCTGCATCGGGTGCCAGAAATGCATCAGCAAAGGCCCGGAAGGGGCTTTCCTCGACGGCTGCCCGTGGGACGCCATTCTGATGGTCCCGACCGAGGACTGGGAGGCCGCGAACGGCATCAATCTCGGCGACCTCCCCGGCGCGGCGACTCTGCGCTCATAGCTTTCTTAAC
>JBOGOY010000313.1:0-5466 GCA_050748185.1 Pyrinomonadaceae bacterium | reverse complement strand
CCTCTAACACTTCTCGCTCGGCCACTCCGTAAGAGTCCGTGTCGAAGCTCAGAATGTTCGAGAGGTTGGCTGCGGTGATGCCGACGAAGAAGGTGACGAGGCTGACAAAAATTCGGATGGCTAAGTGTTGCATGTCCCTTACTCCTTGCTTTTGGCCGTAAGGTAGCACGGGTCGGCCGGCGCGACAAGAGTTTTACATGACGGCCTCATGACGGCGGTAATGAACCGACCGGAGGTGGTGGCCCCGAAGAGCGCTCGCGCGACGAAGTGAAAGCGCGCGGCGGGTGTACGGGAATGATTCTCGCGCGCTCTCGGCGCGGAAGGGGCAAATCCATCTGAACCCCGAAGTGGCGCGGAATCCGCGCCCTTTCTTTTGGCGCGGGGCGCGGAACGGCAGATGCTTAACATGGTGTGTTGTAGCGCTCGAAGTGTGCGGCGTTGAGATGATGTGATTTGATTGTTTCGCCTCGCAGGAGTTCATCTCGCGGCTAGGCGTGCCCCTGACCGCGGTTCGCCCGGCGCGTCCGGTAAGAAAACGGTAAGAAAGGAATTCGAGCAGCGATGATCTTCCCGATCGGCGACGACAACTCTGACCGCACCACCACTCCGGTCGTCAATTACATCCTGATTGCGATCAACGTTTTGGTCTTCGTCTTCCTACAGGGGATGGGCGGGAACGACAGGTTTACTTACGCCTACTCGACCGTCCCGGCGGAAATCACCTCCGGGCGCGACATTACGACGCCGGATCGCGTCCTCCAGCACCCGGTAGCCGGACCGGTCGAAGTGCCCGGCCTGCAAGCGACGCCCGGCTCGGTTTACCTGACGCTGCTCACCTCGATGTTTATGCACGGGGGCATCGCGCACCTGCTGGGCAACCTGCTCTTCCTGTGGATTTTCGGCGACAACCTCGAACACGCTCTGGGCCGCGTCAGGTACGTCGTCTTTTACCTCTTAACCGGGCTCATCGCGTCGCTGGCGCACGTCTTCACGACGGCCGCGTTCAGTGGCGGCACGGGGCCGAGCATGTTGATCCCAAGCCTCGGCGCGTCGGGCGCGATCTCGGGCGTGCTCGGCGGCTACCTGCTGCTCTACCCGAAGCGGCGCGTCAAAGTGCTCATGTTGCGGGTGCTGACGGAAGTGCCGGCCATCGTCGCCATCGGGTTATGGTTCGCGTTCCAGATCATCAGCAGCCTCGGCGTGCTGGGCGAGGGGACGCAGCAGGGCGGCGTCGCCTACGCGGCGCACATCGGTGGCTTCATCGCCGGACTGGTCTTAATCAAGTTTTTCGCCATCGGGCGCGGCGGCGGCAGTAGCAGTGGTTCCGCCAGAGCGGCGATTTAATGGCAGTATGCGTGACGGGCCGGTATTCCGGTCTCGTCACTCAAGACAACAAAGGAGCAAAGCAAAATGGCTGACAACGACAACGTGATCTCGACACTCAACAACCTAATCGAGACGTGCAAGGACGGGCAGGACGGTTTTCGCACCGCCGCCGAGGGCGTCAAGAACAGCGACCTGAAGACGCTCTTTCACACCTACTCGCAGCAGCGCGCGCAGTTCGCCGGCGAGTTGCAAACGGAAGTCCGCCGCCTCGGCGGCGACCCGGAGAAGGCGGGCAGCGTGGCGGCAACGCTCCACCGCGGCTGGATTAATATCAAGTCCACCGTGACGGGGCAGGACGACGCCGCGATCATCGCGGAGTGCGAGCGCGGCGAAGACTCGGCGGTGCGTAACTACCGCGACGCCATCAACGCGAACCTACCGGCCGACGTGCGCGCGATCGTCGAGCGGCAGGCGCAGCAGGTGCAGGAGGCGCACGACCGCGTCCGTGACCTCGAGCGCACGCGCGGCGCTTCAAACTCGTAACTTCACACACGCGCCAACAGTTCGTGACACGAGGGGGCCATCATCGTGGCCCCCTCGTTATTTTTGTGCTCGGCCTGACGCGGCCGAGGCGAGTCCGGCAGGGTAACAAGTTCCAACAGGTTGACAAGGAGGAGTGAAATGTTAACAAGGAAGGATCGAATGAACAGACGTGGATTGTGGATCGCCGTATGTGCGGTGATCGGGGCGGTGCTCGTGTTCGCTGGGTCGTTCGCTTCGGCGCAGGACCAGAACATGAACGGTAACATGCGCGCGAGTGGCAGCGGCGACCGGATGATGTCGGTCAGTTCGGAGGACCGGAAGTTCATGATGATGGCCGCGGCGGGTGGGATGGCCGAGGTCGAAATGGGGAAACTGGCGCTCGAACGGGCCACGAGCGCGGACGTCAAAACTTACGCGCAGAAGATGATCGACGACCACACTAAGGCCAACGAGGAGTTGATGGGGATCGCGCAGGCTAAAGGTGTCGCGCTGCCGGCCGGGCCGGACGAGAAGCACATGAAGATGTTGGAGAAGATGCGGCAACTCTCCGGCGCCGAGTTCGACCGCCAGTACGTCATGATGGCCGGGCACAAGGACCACGAGAAGATGGAGAAGCTGTTCCGCGACGAAACCCGCAAGGGCCGCGACGCTGAAGTGAAAGCCTTCGCCGCGAAGACGCTGCCGGTCGTGCAGGAGCACCTCCGCTTGGCGCGGGACATGCACACCCGGATGATGGGGACCAACCGCAGCATGAGCGGCAACATGAACTCAAACAAGTAGCAGAAAATGCCCGCGCCCGAAGCTTTAACCGGCGCGGTTTTTTGTGCCGCACAACTTGAGAAGGGAGGCGAACGCTCGAACGGCGTTCGCCTCTCTTTTTCTTTTCCGACCCGGTTGCTCGTGCGCGCCGCGCTCGGTTAACATCCTCTTTCTTAACATTGAGGAGAAATAATTCATGTCAACCGCCGAAACCACCGCCGCGCCGCCACCAGCTAACCAGCAGGGCCTCGACATCCGCCCGACGCCGCGCGCGGAGATGAACCTCTACCCGCTCGACACGTTTCCCTACGAATATGCCGGCCGCGAGATCACCGTCAGTTTCGAGATGACCGAGTTCACGGCCATCTGCCCGTTCTCAGACTTCCCAGATTTCGCCGTCCTCAAACTCGCCTACGTCCCCAACGAGCGCTGCGTCGAGTTGAAGAGCCTCAAGCTTTATGTCAACTCTTTCCGTGACGTGAAGATCTTCCACGAGCACGTTGTCAACGTCATCCTCGAAGACTTCGTGCGAGCGTGCGATCCCCTGCGCGTCGAACTCGAAGGCGACTTCCACGTCCGCGGCAACATCAAGACGGTCGTGCGCGCCAGTTACCGGAAGGGCGACGAGTCTTAAACAGAGCGCCCAAGTTTGGAACGCCGGAAAGAGATGATCCACGAAACAGCACGAAACGACTTGAAGTGAAACTCACGAAATTCGTGGTCTTTGTTTCGTGTCGTTTCGTGCTGTTTCGTGGATCATCTCTTCTCCGTTTGGGCCGAAGGGTTTATGGAATCACCGCTCATCGTCGTTATCCTCATCGCCGCCGGCTTGCTGGCCCTCTTGCTGGCGTGGCGGGCCGTGCGCTTCTTGGTCCGGTTGGCGCTGCTCGGCGTCCTGCTGCTCGCCCTGCTGGCCGGCGGGTACGTGTGGTGGTGGCAGAACTCCGGCGATTCGGCCGCACCTTCACGTAAGCAACGCCCCGCCGACACGCGGCGCGTTCGCTAACTCTTCAGCCCCATACATGGCCGACGCCGACACCGATGCCGCCGATCAGTTCGACGCGCGCGTGCAGCCCGAACCTCTGGACGAGCGCACGCCGGGCCTGTGGCGACGCTACCGCAACCTCCCGCGCAACGTCTTCGCGATCAGCCTCGTCAGCCTGCTAAACGACGCTTCGAGCGAGATCATCTACCCGCTGCTGCCGCTGTTTCTGGCGAACGCGCTGGCGACCTCGCCGTTCATCATCGGATTTATCGAAGGGGCCGCGGAGTCCGTCTCCGGTCTCTTAAAATTGTTCGCCGGGTATCTTAGTGATCGGGTCGGCCGGCGCAAGGCTCTGGTGGTTTTCGGCTACGCGCTGGCGGGGCTGGCGCGTCCGCTGTTGGGGCTGGCGACGAGTTGGGGACAGGTGTTCGCCATCCGCCTCGCGGACAGGGTCGGCAAAGGCGTCCGCAGCGCGCCGCGCGACGCGATGATCGCCGACTCCGCCCGCCCGGCCGAGCGCGGCCTCGCCTTCGGCTTTCATCGCGCGATGGACCACGCCGGGGCCGTCATTGGTCCCTTGCTCGGGTTCGCGCTGCTTTGGCTGCTCTCGGCGGACAGGGACACACCGTCGGCGGGCGACTACCGCACCGTCTTTCTCCTCGCCTCTATCCCTGCGCTCGCGGCGGTGCTCGTCGCCGCCTTTTTCGTGCGCGAGACAAAAGCGCCGAGCCGTGTCGCTCAGGCCAGCGAGGTGAGTGCTACGCCTGCCCGGCCGCCCCGCCTCTCTCTGCGCGGCTTCGACTCGAACTTCAAACGTTTTCTCGTGATCGTCGCGGTCTTTACGCTGTCAAACTCTTCAGACACGTTCCTGCTGTTGCGCGCGCAACAGGCGGGCATCTCCACGGCGTCGAGCTTGCTGTTATGGGCCGCGCTGCACGCCTGCAAGGTTTTGAGTTCTCTCGTCGGCGGCGACCTCTCGGATCGTCTGGGCCGCAAGCGCTTGATTGTGTCGGGCTGGGCTTTGTACGCTGCCGTCTATGCGGGTTTCGCATTCGTCTCGGAGGCGTGGCAAGTGTGGGCCTTATTTCTCGTCTACGGCATTTACTTCGGGCTGGCCGAGGGCGCGGAGAAAGCTCTGGTCGCCGACCTCGTGCGGCCTGAGCAGCGCGGCACCGCTTACGGCCTGTATAATCTCGCGTTCAGTATCACCGTCTGGCCGGCCTCGCTGCTGATGGGCGTGCTCTGGAGTTGGCGCGGTCCCTCGTTCGCCTTTCTCGCAAGCGCAGCGGTCGGCGTTGTCGCCGCCTTGCTGTTGATATGGGCGGTGAGAACTGAGCCGGGGACGACCGTGACCTGATGGAACGTGCGGCCGCGCGCCGCCGAAAATTGAGCCGGGTTTAACTTACACCGCCGATGTCAACGCCTAACTACCAACTAATCGATACCGCCGACAAAGTGCGCGCGGCCTGCGAAAAATTGCGACCGTATCCGGCCGTCGGCTTCGACACCGAGACGACTTCCCTCGATCCATACTCGGGGCGCGTGCGTCTGATCCAACTGGCCGCGCCCGATCATCCGCCCTTCCTCTTCGATCTCGACCGGCTCGCTACGGGCGGGGCGGTCGGCGAGTCGGAAGCGCTCAAGCCGCTGCGCGAACTGCTCGCCGCTGCGCGCCCCGTCAAGATCGCGCACAACGCGAAGTTCGACGCCAAGTGGATCAGGCGACAACTCGGCGTCGAGTTGGGCGGGCTGTTCGACACGCTGCTGGCGAGTCAAATCGTCTCGGCGGGCGACACGGAGGATCGGCACAGCCTCGCGGTCGTCGCCGAACGCTATCTCGGGCAGGCCATGGA
>JBOGOY010000312.1:0-5471 GCA_050748185.1 Pyrinomonadaceae bacterium | reverse complement strand
TCGCAACGCAGGTAACGCACGCCGGGCAGCCCTTGCGTGAGATCGGAAACCTCGTCGTCGCCGTCGTCAATCACGATCAGTTCCTTGCGCGGATAGTCTTGCCGAAGAAAATGTTGCAGCGCGAACGGCACGAACGCGCGGCGATTGCGGGTCGGCATCATGCACGAGACAAGCGGCCATGCGACGACGGCGGATGTCTCGTGCTGCGGCGTGCGGTAAAAATATATCTCATCGCCGAGCAGCGCCCGCACCGTCTCAGCCGGCCGCGCCTGCCAGAAACTTCCGCTCGTCTCTTTCGGGCTGGTGTTGCCCGGATGCAGGCTGGCGACGCAGAGCGACGCATCGGCCATGTCACAGATCGTCTTCGGCACATCGCTCCACACGAAATGCGCGTCTTCGCCGACTTGCAGATCGGGAAATCGGTTGCGCGCCCAAAAACTCTTGCGGTAAGCCAAAGTGTTGCCGCCGACCCACGCCGCGCCCGGAGCCGCGTAGTGATACTCCCACGCTTGCTCAGCCCACGCATCGTAATACCAGAGCCGGCTGCTGCCACACAGGTCTGCGCCGGCTTCGAGCAAAGCGCGGAGTTGCGCGCCGACGCGCCGCCGTGGATACCAATCATCGTCATCCCAATGCACAATGAATTCACCGCGCGCGTTTTCGCACGCGAAATTTCGCTTCGCCCCGACCGAGAGTTTTTGCCCGAGACGCACATAACGAACCCGCGCGTCGTCCGGCACACCATCGGCGATGGCATCCGCGCCGTCATCGAGAATGAGCAGTTCGAGATGCGGATAGTCTTGCCGCAGAAAACAGCGTAAGGCTTGCGGCACGAAGGGACGGCGGTCGCGCGTCGGCATGATGCAACTGACGAGCGGCTCGGCGGACACGCTGACGGAAAGCGTCGCTTCGTTGGCGAAAGTTTGCGTCTCCGCGTCGAGAGCGTTCGCGTCAGGCCGCGGACTGCTCTGCCCCGCTTCAGGCAACAGCGGCGATTGTGTTCGGTCGGTCGGTTGGGTGGTGAGAACCGTTGCGGCCGGCGGCGGTAGTGTGTGGTGTATGCGAATCAGTGCGGGCGGCGCAAAGTTCGGGCACGCATCGCCGCGACAGTGCGCGCGGTAATCATCCTTTTCCCCGCGCAGGCGTGCCCCGCAAAATCGATCTTGATAGAGTCGCTTGCTCGCCTCGAAGCGCTGAGTTTCCTCACGCCTCCGGCGCGCGGTGAACGGCCCGCGGTGAACGTAGGCCGCGGCGGCCCAGACGCCGCGCCAGCCGGCGCGGGCCGCGCGGATGTTGTAATCCATCTCCCAACAGGGGCCGAGGCCGTAAGCCTCTTCGGCCGCACCGATCGTCTCGACGACTTCGCGCCGCACGGCGTAACAAAAATCCGCGAGGCTGTAGAGCGGTTCAAGCGTGCGCGCCGCCGCGCCGCCAAAACGCCGCGCGGCATCAAGCGCGGCGCGTGCGATTCCTTCGGGCGTAGCGCCGGCTTCAGGATAGACGCCCTGCTCGTTCCATGCGTAGTTAGTCGTCGGGCCGGCAATTCCGTTGCGCGGATCGGAGTCGAGCGCCGCCAGTAAATAAACCAACCACGCAGGGCCGACCAGCGCGCCGCTTTCGAGCAAGACTAGCACCTCCGCACTGCTCACCGACGCGAGACGGTTAAAGCACGCCGCCGCGCCGTGCGGTTCGGCAGTCACCAGTTGCGGCGTCGCGTCACTTTCAGTGTGCAGGAGAGCGAGCGCCTGCCGCGTCGCTTCATCAGGGCCGTCGGGGAGGAGCAGCAACGCGAAAGGTTGCGGCGTGTTGGCGCGCAGACTGTCGAGCGTGGCGCGCAGGCGCTCCGGTTCGGCGTGCAGATGAACTCCGATACAGACCCTGCTCATTCCTAACTTCTCCGGCTCAGCGACCAATAACTCTGGACGAATACGAACAAACGCGCGGTTTTCCCGCGCCGAATTTATAAACTCAGGTTACGCAGGGTGGATGTTTGCAAAAGAGCGACAACGAGTCTGCGAAACAGACGGCCAGAGTACAGCCCCGCGTGGAGCGAGAGCGCAACGCGGGGTCGGGCGTGCCCACATACCTCGCGAGTCCGCGGCAGCGGACGACAGCGGGTGCGGCGGCTTGGGCACACGTCTGTCGCCTGCTCCGCAGGCTCGGCACTGACTTGCGTCTTCTCCCCGAACTCCGCCTGCGGCTGCGTGCGGGGCTTTAGTCTGCCGCCTGCTCCGCAGGCTCGTTGACCGTGCTTGCCGTCACCGCTCGCACCATTAGTTATAAAAAAGCGTCCGTTCCGTACCAAGCGAAAGGATGATGCAGGTGCAAACAGAACAGTCCCGGCAGTTGTCTGGGTGTCAGGCCGTGCCGTTCGCAGTCGGCGGTGAACATGCCGTCGCTGTGCGCGAAGTGGTTGAGTTCTTCGCGGTAACGCACGCGCTCAAAGATCGAGCGCGGGACGATCTGCGTGTAGCCCCACGGCGCATTATCGGGCGGCTGCGTGTTGGCGTCGGCCGCCAGTCCGGCAAAGTCGCGCAGCGCGTCATCGCGTCCCGCCAGCACCGCCGAGGTCTGCGCCGCATTGAGATAGCGCCGCTGCCCGTAACCGAGTTGCGGCGGCTGTCCCTCGATCTGTGACAGGACAGAGGCCATCGCACGCGGCGCAAACACGCAATCAGCGTCCGTGAGCCACACCCACGCGCCTCGGCTTTCGGCGACCGCGCGGTTAATCAGCGCGCCTTTATTAGTTGCCAGCGCGGCGGCGGCTGCGATCTCGCGCACACGCACCTGCGGATAACTGCGCGCGACCGCGCTCAAATGTTCGCGTGTGCCGTCGGCACTCCGCGGGTTGACGACGATCACTTCGTACACGCCGGCCGGCACATTCACTTGCTGACACCAGTTGTGCAGCGAGACGCGCAGGCGCTGAAGAAAGCGTTGGCAAATGATAATCACCGACATGCGGCACGAAGCCTCGAAGGTCAGGAAATTGAGGTCGCTGAACCACACCTTTTCCGCGCGCTTGGCTTTGCAAGTCAGCACGCCGTCGAGCAGATCTTCGACGCCATTGACAGACGCATTCCACCAGCAACGCTCAACGAATTGTCCATCGACGCGAAAGACCCACTGGCCCGCCGTCGCGTCGATCTCCAGTTGCAAACGACGCGGCCCGGTGCGTTCATTCACCCCGGCCAAAAAATCCTTGAACGGCCCGAAGCTGAGGCCCGCCGCTTCGGCCTGCCCGCTAATGGTCACTTCGATCAGGAAATTTTTTAAGGTGCGCGCAATCGCCCGGTCCCACTTCCACCAAGCCTGTCCGGACCACTCCGGCTCCGTGCCGTTCACACACAAGCCCGCCTCCGGCTGCCAACTCCATGCGCCGCCCTCCACCGTCCGCCAACACGCTTGCGCCTGACGATGACCATTGAGCGCCGCCGCAAACTCGCGCGCGAGGAGTCGCGACAAAGCGCGTCCTTCATTCACGACCATCCCTTTTTCTTCGGCTAACAACATCACAAGTTACTCAAAAGTGACCGAGCGACAAGTGACAAGTAAAGATAGTGACGAGTGACGGGTGACAGGTGATAAGTAAGAACAGTCCAACTCTTGTCACTTGTCACTCGGTCACGGTTCATACTCTGCTCCTGTCACCTGTCACCGTTCACCTGTCACTTTTTAGAAGTTACCCGCCAGCGCGTGGTCGGATCATAGGGTTCTCACCGCGCCGTGGACGTGATGGCGGCAACGCACGCCGCCGTGCAAGCGGATGCGGTAGCCTCTGCGCCGCAGTTCAAGACAGAGGACCGCGTCCCAACCGAGTAACTGCTCCCACTTCACACGTAAGGGAAAGCGGCGCAGCGCCCAGTTCGCCCACATCGTACAACCGCCGCCGACACACCCGACATCGATGGGTGCGTGCGGGAGTTGGTCCCAACGCGGCGGATGGCCCCATCCTCCATCGCGCCCGTCTCCCGCGCAGACCTCGTGCTCGTTATGCGGCATGGCATAGGCCGCCGCGACCGCCCCGACCTCCGCGCGGTGGTGGTGGTGGCCGAGTTCTTCGCCGAGGCGTCGCGCGGCGTCCGGCGGTGGTTCCGTGTCATCTTCGAGCGTCAGTACCGTGTCTTCGCCGATGCGCGGGAAGACCGTGGCGTAGAGCCGCGCGACGTGTTGATGACGTCCCTTCAACAGATAATTCTCGTCAACGCCGGTCTGGTATGCACGACCTGTGGTGGCGAAGTCGAGATGCGTCAGCGAACGTTCACACGCGAGACGCTGGCACTCGTCGAAAATTTTTCGGGTGAATTCCTCCCGACCGCTGTTGTCCACGACGTAGAGCGCCGTGCGCGGCGGTAGTTCGGCGCGGGACATGAACTCCGCCCAGCGCGCGAAAGTTCCATCGCGGCCCGCCAGCAGCGACACGACGGCACAGGAACGCGCCCGCCACATCTCTTGCGACAAACGGCCTTCGCGCGCGAGCGTCCGCACTCTCCCGCCATCATGCACGCGCATCAGAACGGGCGGGCCGTCGAGCTTCGCGGCCTGCCAGCCCGCGGCGGTGATGTCCAAAGCAAGCGCGTAATCTTCGAGGCCGGAACGCGACGACCAGCCGCCCGCCGCTTCCAACGCTTCACGTCGCCACGCGGCGGCGGTGTCCACATAGTTTTCCGCGCGGAGAAACCAATAATCCCATGCGGGGAATATCCTGAGCGTTTGCGGCGTCAGATGTTCATCGCAGTAGTGAATGTCCGGGTAGATGATTCCGACATCGGCGGGTGCGCGTTCGAGTTGACTCTGCATCGCGGCGAGGTAGCCGCCGACCATCACATTGTCCGCGTCCCAAAAGACGAGCCATGATGCGGCAGTTGCCGCCGCGCCGGTGTTGCGTGCTTCCGCCGGATTCCCCCAACGGCCTTTAATGACTTGCCAGTGTGGATTAAGCGGGGGCGGTTCGCAGCCGTCGCAGACCAGCACCCGCTCTGCCGCCGGCGGCAATTGCCGGTCGATACTCTCGACGGCTCCGGGCAGCCACTTCAGATACGGCTCGTGGCACAGTACGACAACGGCAATGTCGCTCAAGGCATGGACCTCTCTGCTGGCTGTTGAGTAGTTTGAAGTTCGTTATTGCGGCTATACCGCAAGCAGATTACTCATCTTCTTCGTGCTTTATGTCGAACTGACGTTATCAATCACAGGCGTCACGATTCTTCTTTGCTCCCGCCCGGTGTGGGCGGCGGCTCTTCCGCTGGCTCGACCGGCTTCGGTTTCTTCTTCGAGCGCGGGGGTTTGGCGGCAGCCTTCTGTGGTCGCACGTCGCGGGGCGGCGGGATGCGGTTGACAACCAAGCTGAGCCTTTGGACCTGCTCTCGCAGTTCGCGCACCCCTTCCAAATTTTGCTGATGCGTTTGGACGGTGGCGCGCAACTCGGCGATCTCGCGGGCGCGCTCGGCGAGCGACTCGCGGTGTTGTTG
>JBOGOY010000311.1:0-5472 GCA_050748185.1 Pyrinomonadaceae bacterium | reverse complement strand
GCATATACCTCGTATATGCAGCGGTCTTTTGTTGTTCGTTGTACTTTTTTGACAAAGAGTTTTTCTGTCTACCTTGCCAGACTTTTATGTTAAGAAGGAAAACAGTGGAGCTGCCAGAGTTAAAGAGATGAACCCTATGGGCAGATATATCCAAGTCGAGTTGAACGACGAGCAACGACCGCTTCAGCATAAAAAGAATGAACGACAGTCAGTTTGAGGTGTTGATTGTAGGAGGGGGGCCGGCGGGAGCCTTTGCCGCCGAGCGGCTGGCGAGGGGAGGTGCGCGGGTTGCCCTATTTGATGGTCGGCCTTCTAACGAGCCGAAGGCATGCGGCGGGGGCGTCACTTCAAAAGCCTTGCGGATGTGGCCGTACTTGCTTGAGGCGGGCGGACACACGGTTTCGGAAATCGATATGCACTCGCCGAAGGGTACGCGGGTGCGTCTAAAACTCAAAGAACCGTTCATTATCTACTCGCGCAGCGCCTTAGATTCATACCTACTTGAGCGGGCGCGAAACGCCGGCGTCATAGTTCATCAAGCATGTGTCAAAGCCGATATAGACAGCACCTCTGACACGCATGAGTGGACTGTTCGCACGCGCGAAGGGCAGACTTGGCGCGGTCGCGTGCTGGTTGCCGCCGACGGGGCGAACAGTCCAATCGCGCGTCGTTTGGCGGGGGCTCTGCCTAAAGAAGAGATGGAAGTTGCCTTCGGGTATCGCGCCCCGCTATCACAGTCTGACGTAGAAGCTAGAACTGTAATTGCCTTCCTTCCCGGTTGGGCCGGTTATGCTTGGGCGTTTCCACGACTCGATCACATCTCTTTCGGTATTGCCACGGCGCAAAATACTTTCGATCATCAACGACTCGATCAACTGCTATGGAACTTCATGGTTAATTACTACGGGAAAGCCGGACGAACGAATACATCGCTGTGGACGAGAGCCGAAGACACGCATGGCGGACAAAGCGATGCCGACGTTGAAGAGGGATTGCGTGCTTCAGTTGAAAAGTATGCGGCGAGAATACCGGGTCTTGCGCCGGAGACTTGGAAACGACGCCGCGCTTGCGGGAAAGACTGGGCGTTGTTGGGCGACGCCGCCGGTTTCGCTGACCCGATTACAGGGGAAGGCATCTACTACGCGCTGCGCTCGGCCGAACTGTTCGCTGAAGCTTACTTGGACGGGAGTCTCGAGTCCTATGAGGAAAGCTGGCGCGCCGATTTTGGGCGTGAGTTGTGGCGGGCGGCCCGAATGCGTCGGCGGTTTTACGGACAATTCGGGGGCGCGCCTTTTACTGAACAAATGGTCAGGCTAGGGCGGATACACGCCGGCATCCGCCGCACGCTCAGTGAACTGGTGGCGGGCGATCAGGGCTACCTCGATCTCAAGCACACTTTGATGCGGCGCTTCCTGTGGCCGGTATCCTAACGTGGCGATGGGAGGGCCGCGGCCCCGTGGGGACCAGCATTCGATGATGCGCTTACCGGTCAAGGGCGTCGATTATTTCCGGAAGCCTTGTCCATGCTTTTTTGAGCACTACCGAGTTTTGTCACACCACTCTGAGGATCTACCGAATGTCCTCCCGGTTTCCGACACTCGTCTTTTTTTACCACGATTAAAAACTTAGGCACGTCGTACACCCCTTGGCCGATGTGAAGCGCTAAGCGTTCGAGCGGCGTGTGACCGCTTCGCGCAGAAACAGCTCGCGTAGTTTCAGCCTGATGTCTTCGATCAGGTCGAATTCCAAACTGGTGTGATCGAGCATAGTTGTCAACCACGGGAGCGGGATAGAACGGCGCGAGAGTTGTAACTGCAGGAAACTCTTCGAGGTAAACAGGAAACCCTCGATGTAAAAACGAGGCGCGTTCAGTCAGAGGTCTCTGGCCCGACGAGGTGGGGTGGTGAAAAAGGGGCGAGGCGTCGTCGTAGTTCTTCCGGTAGCGGCACGGTCTCGAACGTATCGCGGCGCACGGAAACGAGGACGAAGTGAGCCTCGGCGACGAGAGCTGTTTCACCAGTGCGTCTCACTTCGAAATTCAGTCTCATGGAACTGGTCCCGAAGCGCCCGACGTAAACCGAAACTTCCAGCAGATCGTCAAGTTGCGCCGCCCGCAGGAAATCGCACTCCAAGTGCACGCGCGGCAGCCACACGTCGAGTTCATCATACATCCGCCCGTAAGACAGTCCGGCAGCGCGGAACAGTTCGGTCTCGGCGATCTCGAAAAAGCGGATGTAAGCGCCGTAAAAAATAATGCGCGCCGCGTCAACGTCGCCCCAGCGGACGCGCTCCTCGACGCGAAACTTCCAAGGTTGGCGGGCAGACTGCTCCGTCATATCACTGGTCCACAGGCTTGTGTTCCATTTAAGTCACCGGCGGGCGGTAGGTGTTTCATCGCTTCAAGGCTCTAGCGCACGCAGAAAGTCCGCGAGCGCTTGGTTAAACTCCGCCGACCGCTCGATGTTAGAGACGTGGCCCGTGCCCTCGATAGTGACGAGCCGCGAGCCGCGAATTTCGCGGTGCAGTAACTCGGCGTCTTTGGGCGGCGTTACCGTGTCTTCGCTGCCCACCATCACGAGCGTCGGCGCGAGGATGTCCGCGAGAAATTCCGTCTGGTCCTTTCTCACTGCCATGCCCCGCAGCGCCGCAGCCGCGCCGGCCGGATTGGTCCCCTCAATCATCTCGCGGACGCGCCCCACGACCTCGGGCCGTTCGGCAAGCGTCGCCGGGGCGAACAACTTGGGAATCATCTGCTCGGCGATCACACCCATGCCCTCGTCGAGTGCCTGCCGGGCCGATTTCTCACGGTTCACACGCGCCTCGTCGGCGTCAGATTGAGAGCGAGTGTCGGCGAGCACAAGCGCGCGGACGCGGTGGGGGTGGCGGCGGTAGAAGGCGAAGGTGACGTAGCCGCCCATCGAGAGCGCTCCGAGGATCGCACGTTGGATCCCTAACTGGTCCAGCAATGCGGCCACGTCCTCGGCCATATCCTCCATCGTCGCTGGACCGTCGGCCGCCACTCCCGTATCGCCGTGTCCGCGCAGGTCGGGCGCGATCACGCGATGCGTCCCCCGCAGCAGCCCCACCTGCTCGCGCCACATCGAGCGGTTAAACGGGAAACCGTGCAGCAACACGACGGGCGCGCCCGCGCCTTCGTCCGTATAAGCTACCTCAATCCCACGCACTGTCGTCTTCGGCATTTCACCAAACTCCTGTCGGAAAAGGCCGTCGTTATTGACGCAGAGACGGCCTTCGGGACGATCCACTACGGGCCGCCGCGAACGTCTTGTTGATGCCACCAAGTATCACGCGATGCTGCCGCGCCGGTCAAACTCAAGGGGGCCAAAGCGCATCTAAATCCACACTCCCGAAGAATCCAACCCACGTCGCACGCGATAACTTCGCGAGCGCAAGGTGACAGCATGACGAGCAAGAAACAGGCGGAAAAAATTCTCGCGTTCACGCCGGCGGAACAACGGGCCGCGCGCTCTGAGCGCATCGGAGTCACAGAGGCAGAGCCCTACGGCTGGATCGCGTTTTCAGAGTCGGACGACCGGCAGCATTACCACCTGTTCCGCGAGCCCGAGTCGAAGCAACTGGTTTGCACCTGCGCCGACTTCATCTACCGCGGCGACGCCGAACCACGCTACGAGTGCAAGCACGTTTCGGCGACGCTGAAGCACATCGCGCGGCAGTACCTGTTGCACGAGTACGACCCGCAACGCCAGTGTGCGTTGAATGCCGCAGAGGCGGAGCGAGAGCGGCGCGTCAGCTAACTTTACTCAAAAGTGACAGGCGAATGGTGACAGGTGACAGGATGATCTGGTCTTGGCAAGACGTTGAGTTAATCGCTGCCCCCGCACCGGCGCAGGCAGAAAGTCATCCGGGTGAGAGTGTCACACCCGTGTCTTTCCGTCTGGCTTGTCACCTATCACTTGTCACCCATCACTTTTGAGTAATTTAAGTGATCATCCGAACGCGAGTCATCGTCGCCCTGTCACCGGGGGGCGGCAGTGGTGACCTCGCGGTAAACTTCTTCCGTCGCTTCGACCATGCGTTCGAGGCTGAATAGCGCGCGCACGCGCTCACGGCCGCCTGTCCCGAACCGCGCGCGCGTCTCTTCGTCGCGCAGCAGTGAGGCGACGGCGTGCGCCAACGCCCCCACGTCCCGGAGGGGGACCAGTGTACCGGTTTCGTTATTCTCGACAATCGCACACGCTCCGTCAGTCGCCGTCGCTACCACGGGAACGCCGCACGCCGATGCCTCGGCCAACGCCAGCCCGAACGCCTCCGCACGCGCGGCGGAGAGGTAAACGTCGAGCGCGCCGAGGAGCGTCGCCACGTCCTCTACCCGCCCGAGCAGATGGATGCGCCCGCTCAATCCGTGAGTGTCGATCAAGTGGTCCAGTTCGGCGCGCGTCCGCCGGCTCGCGGAACGATCCTCGCCGGCAATGATGAACTCCGCGTGGGCGCAGCCCTCCTGCCGTATGACGAGTGCGGCGGCGCGCACGAAATCAGCCTGCCCTTTGACGTCGCTCAGTTCGCCGACCGTCCCGACCAGCAGCGCGCCGGGGCGGGCGGGCAGTGCGCGGCGAAGTCGCGCGCGCCCCGCCAGATTGAAGCGCGTGAGATCGATCCCGTTGGGGACCACGCGAATGATCTCGGCGGGGAAAATCTTTTGGGCCTGCAAGCGATCCGCGACCGGAGCGGACACGGCGATGACGCGCGCGGCGTTTGCGAGCGTGAGCCGGTGAATGCTGCTTAGGGCGAAAGGGACGTGGCGCGTAAGGACGAGTCGCGCACCGGAACTTCGCGCGGCGTAGGCCGCCAGCGGATAGTCGCGGGCGAGGTGGGCGTGGATGATTTCGACTTGATGGCTGCGGGCAAAGCGGGCCAACCTCAGCGCGCTCGGCAGATCCAGCGCATTCCTGAGTGGCAGCGTGATGAGCCGCCCGGCGGGCAGAAACGTCAGATGTGCTCGCAGAGGCGATAAGGGGACCAGCGCGGCGAAGACCTCGTGGCCGCGCCGTGCGAGCGCGTTCGTCAGGTCGGCGAAATGCCTTTCGCCGCCGCCGAATGCGCGCGCCGAACTGACGTGCAAGATTCTCAAGGGCAGGTTAAGTCCGAAGTGATCATGACGCTAAATTAGCAATTGACGAGTTCGGCAAGGCGACCAAGTTTAGCTACGAAGGGCACGAAGCGCACGAAGGAAGTACACGAAGAATGTAAAGAATCGAAATCAAAAGCCGCGTCATACCCTGCCGTCCTTCGTGCTCTTCGTGGTTTTTATCTCGGCACACTGTTTCGATATTAGTGTGCGAGCGGCGACTCTGAATAACGCGCGAGCAGGTCGGCCGGATCACGGTAGATGTCGGTGCAGCCGGCCCGGCGCAGGTCGGCCTCGGGGAAACCGCCGCACAGCACGCCGATCGTTCTCAGCTTGATTTTGCCGGCGGCCTCCGCGTCGTAAGG
>JBOGOY010000310.1:0-5492 GCA_050748185.1 Pyrinomonadaceae bacterium | reverse complement strand
GAATTACATTTCTTCTTCCTCGAAGACTTGGAAGAGGCGCGGCGACTGGCGGAGACGGCCGTCCGCGTCGATCCCGATAACTTTGGCGCGCACCGCATCCTCGCGCGCGTTTTCGCCCTCAAAGCCGGACTGGACGAGGGCCGTCTGGACCGCGCGGCGGCGGAGCAAGCCATTAAAGAGTTGAAGGACGTCGTGCGGCTCAAGTTAGATGACGCCGAAGCTCACGCGCTCCTCGGCGAGTTCTATTTGCTGACCGGGCGCACGCCCGAGGCGATCGAGTCTTTCAAGCGCTGGGCCGCGGCTCCCGTGGGCGTCGATACGCGCTTTTACGAAGTGATCACGCGCGGGCGCGAGTTGTCGCCCGCGTCGGCGTCGGCCCGCTTGGCCGAAGTCCTCCTGCGCGAGGGGCGCACACGGGAAGCCGTCGAGGCGATCCGCAACGCCCTCTCGATGAGCCCGGAGAACCCGAACTATTTCGCCCTGCTCGAACAGGCGATTAACGCCGGCGAGGAGAGTCAAGGGGCGGTCGCCGAATTACAGCGCATCGTCAACGCCAACCCCGCGAACTTGCCGGCGATTCGCCTGCTGGCGCAGACACAGGCCCGCGCCGGGCGTTTGGATGACGCCGCCGCCACACTCCGCGCCGGCATCAACCGTCGCGCCAACACTGACCGCGAACAGCAGGAACTGGTCGGCCAACTCGCCGCTCTCTACGCGGACGCGCTGCGCTACGAAGAGGCCATCGCGGTTTACGAAAACGCGCTGAAGACCGGCGGTATCGGCGACGGACAGTTGACTGTTGAAAGCGACAAGGCGCTGGCCTCTTGGGCGCTCGAACGCATCGTCAGGCTCCATAGGCAGGCGGGAAAGTACGCGGAAGCGCTCGCCGCGGTCGAGCGGATGCGCCGTTTGCTCGGCCCCGACAGCTTGTCGGCCGACGAGCAGACAGTCGAAATCCTCCGAGAGCAGGGCAAACGGAGCGAAGCGCTGGCCGCCGCCAAACAAGCGCGCGCCAAGCACCCGAACGAGTTCGCCTTTCTCAACCTCGAAGCGACGGCTCTGGCCGAACTCGGTCAAGTGGACCAAGCCGCCGCCCTTCTCCGCGGAGAACTCAAAGGCCGTGTCGAATCCGACTATTTCATCTACCTCTCCCTGATTCAGCTTCTGCTCGACTCGGGGCGGGCGCAGGAAGGGGTCGAAGCGGCGCGCAAACTGTTGGACATCACCCCGCCGAATCAGCCGCAGTTGATGACGCAGTCGCTCATCATGCTCTCATCCGCGCAGGAGCGCGCCGGCGACCCCAAAGGGGCCGAAGAGTCTCTGCGTAAACTGCTCTCGACCGATCCCAATAACGCCACGGTCCTCAACAACCTCGGTTACTTTCTCACCGAGCGCAACGAACGCCTCACCGAAGCCCTCGACATGATCAAGCGCGCCGTGCGCGTCGAACCGACGAACCCGTCTTTCCTCGACAGTCTGGGTTGGGTCTATTTTAAACTCGGGCAATTAGAAGAAGCCGAGCGTTACCTCGGCGAAGCGGCGCGCCGCAACGGCCAGTCGGCCACGATCCAAGAGCATCTAGGCGACGTTTACCAGAGCCGCGGCAAAGCCGAACTCGCCCGCGCCACTTGGCGCAAAGCACTTAACCTCTCCACCGAACCCGCTCAAACCGCCAGAATCAAAGCTAAGTTAGACAACAATAAGCGTTAAACACGAGCCAACGTGTTTGTTGACGGTGCTGCCTTCTGGGGAGTACACTAAATCCGGCGTGCCTGTCACTCTCGCTCCATCGCTTATTTGACAGCGCCGTCCTCCTCACCGGTAGTTTCTAAAAATTAAGGAAAGTTTCTCCGTCAATGAATTTCTACGGGCTGGTCCCACGCAACTCCGCAGGGTGCCTGCTGTGTGTGCGCACGCTGGTACTAATATTACTTACAGCCTTCTGTCACGTCGCGGTTGACGGACAAGCCGCTAACGTGAGGCGGACCTCCGCGCGCCTCGCTTCAATGCTGAGCGAAGAAGATTCCGCCACAAAAGCTGAAGCGTCGCGCCCGCGGCTCGTCACGGCGCGAGCCCGCCGGATTGATTCCGTCGGAGAGACTCTGCCGGCCGAGTACGCGCACGTCGCGGCGGGCCAGCCGACAAATCTTGAGCGGAAGGCATTTGAGTTGATTAACGAACAGCGACGCGCAAATGGCGCAGCGCCTCTAGCGTGGGACACCGAATTGTCTCGCGTCGCGCGGATACACTCGGAAGAAATGGCCCGGCGGAATTTTTTCGACCACGTCGGAAAAGACGGGCGCGGCGTGGCTGAGCGCGCACGCCTGTGCGGCGTTACGGGGTGGCGGGCGCTCGCCGAAAACATCGCGTATAATCAGGGCTTTGACGATCCGGCCGGGTTCGCCGTCGAGCGCTGGCTTAAATCGGCCAAGCACCGCGAGAACCTTTTGCGCGCAACGTTCACGCACACGGCGGTGGGAGTGGCCGAGGCTTCTGATGGGCGCGTCTATTTTACACAGGTCTTCATCTCGCGCTGACGCTTTCGGCTTAACACTCTAACTGAAGCGACTGGCGCTCACACGAAAGAAAGAGAGGTCAGTCGCTTTAGCTTTGTCCGCCAGTAACCGAACGCCGAAGTCGGGCGCATTGTCGCTTCCTTCCTACGCCAAGATCAATCTCTCTCTGCGCGTGCTGGGCCGCCGCCCCGCGGACGGCTATCACGAAATTCGCACCGTCTTTCAAACCGTCACGCTGCGAGATCGTCTGACGTTCCGCGGCGTTCCGGACGGCCGTCTCGAGTTGGCCTGCGACGCCCCGGAAATCCCTGCTGACGACACCAACCTGATCTGGCGCGCGGCCCATGCGTTGCGCGAGCATTACGGTTTGGAATCGGCGGGCGTTCGAGTTACGTTGGAAAAGCGCATCCCGGCGGGCGGCGGGCTAGGGGGCGGTTCGTCGAACGCCGCGGTCGCGCTGATGGCTTTAGCCCACCTGTGGAATATTGAAGTCGAGGGGGGCGAACTGGCGGAGCTAGGGGCTCGGCTCGGCGCAGACGTGCCGTTCTTTCTGATGGGCGGGACGGCCCTCGGCACAGGCACGGGCGCGGAAGTTTTGCCGCTGTCCGACGCCCCCGAAATGGAGTTGTTAATTGTGTCCCCCGGCGTAGCGGTCTCGACCACGAAGGCCTACGCGGCGCTCCAAGCCCCCGTCTTGACAACGGCTGCAAGTCCCGTTAATCTGCCCATTTCCCGCAAGAGCGCGGATTTTACCGGTCCGCACCATGAGGGGCTGCTCAACGATTTCGAGCGGGTCGTGCCGCGGCTCTACCCCGAAATCGGGCGGGCGAAGCGGGCATTGCTGGAAGCCGGCGCACGGGCTGCGCTCCTTTCCGGCAGCGGGTCGAGTGTCTTCGGAGTCTTTGAAAGTTCGGCGCAACGCGAACAGGCCGAGATCGCTCTCAGGGCCGAAGCGGACTGGAAAGTTTTCCTCTGCGACACGCTGACGCGCGCCGAATATTTGAAAGCGCTCGGGCCGGCGGCACGGATTTGGGAAGGCGTCTGAAGTCAGGCGCGGACAACTGAGATTGGGGCGTCGCCAAGTGGTAAGGCACCGGTCTTTGGAACCGGCATTCGTAGGTTCGAATCCTTCCGCCCCAGCTACAATCGAAAGGCGAAGGGCGAAAGGCGAAAGTAAGAAGCCGCGCGCCAGCGCGTCCTTACTTCCACCCTTCGCCTTTCGACTTTCTCCTTGAGTATGAGCACAACCGGCGGCATCAAGGTCTTCTCGGGCACGGCGAATCGCGTGCTGGCCGAAGAGATTTGCAACAACCTGAGTTGCGACATCGGCAGCGCGACCGTCGAGCGTTTCTCGGACGGCGAGTTTAACTTTCAGATCACCGAGAACGTGCGCGGCAGCGACATCTTCATCGTGCAGCCGACCTGCCCGCCGACCGACGCGCACCTGATGGAGTTGCTTGTCATGCTCGACGCCTGCCGCCGCTCTTCAGCCGAGCGCGTGACGGCGGTCATCCCGTATTACGGCTACGCCCGCTCGGACAAGAAAGATCGCCCGCGCGTGCCGATCGCGGCAAAGCTGGTGGCGAACCTGATCGAGGCCGCCGGCGCCGACCGCATCTTGACGATGGATTTGCACGCGGCGCAGATTCAGGGCTTCTTTGACATCCCGGTTGACCACTTGTTCGCCGCCCCGGTCTTCATCGGCTACTACCAAGCGCACCCTTTGCCGAACCTGACAGTGGTCGCGCCGGACACGGGCGGGGCCGAGCGCGCGCGCGCTTACGCCAAGCGTCTCAACGCTGATCTCGCGCTCTGCGATAAGCGGCGCGAGAAGGCCAACGTCGCGGAGGTGATGAACGTCGTCGGCGATGTGCGCGGGCGCAACTGCTTAGTCGTCGATGATATGTGCGACACGGGCGGATCGCTGACGAAAGTGGCGAAGGCTTTGAAGGAGGCCGGAGCCGAACAGATTCACGCCTGCTTCACACATGCGGTGCTGTCGGGGCAGGCCTGCGAGAAATTGAACCGGTCGGACATCCAGCAGGTCGTGACGACCAACACGATCCCCGTCGCGGAACGCGAGTGTGAGTTGGGGAGCGTCAGAACTTTGAGCATCGCTCCGCTGCTGGCGAAAGCGATCAAGTCGATTCACGAGGAGACCAGTGTCTCCTCGCTCTTCGTCTGAAACTCGGTTTCAAGTCTCAAGTTTCAGGTTTGAAGTTAATTCACGCCTTGAACCTCAAACCTGAAACCTTAAACTTGAAACTTATTAGTTATGGCAGAAAGAACTGAAATCGTCGTCCGCGCTCAAAAGCGCGAATCGCGCGGAAAGAATGACTCGCGCCGCCTGCGGGCGCAGGGCTTCGTCCCGCTGACCATTTACGGTGGGGGCGGAGAGGCCATCTCTGCCGCCGCGCCGCTGGCGGAATTGGCGGCTATCCTGCGCTCCGAGGCCGGCCACAACACCATCTTCACGCTCGACGTCGACAACCTCGGCCCGACCGAAGTGATGTTCCTCGATCGTCAGATCGATCCGGTGCGCGGCCGCTTGGTCCACGCCGATCTGCGCCGGCTGGTGCGCGGTCAGAAACTGGAAGTGACCGTGCCGATTCACCTCATCGGCGAGCCGCGCGGCGTCACTGACGATGGCGGCATCCTCGAACAACTCGCGCGCGAGTTGGAGATTCGGGTGCGCCCGCGCGACATCCCCGACGCGATCAACGTGGACGTGTCGAACCTCGGCCTGCACGACGTATTGCACGTCTCGGACATTCCGGCCGACGAAAAGATCGAGATTCTCAGCCCGTCTGACATGGTGCTGGCGACCGTCGGCTTCGTCCGCGAAGAGGAAGTCGCCCCGGCCATCGAAGAGTCGGCCGCCGAGCCGGAAGTGATCGGCAAGGGCAAGAAGGACGAAGAAGCCTGAGACGGGGCGACGGGGAGAGCGGGAGACAGGGCGATTTGGCTTTTCTCCCC
>JBOGOY010000309.1:0-5494 GCA_050748185.1 Pyrinomonadaceae bacterium | reverse complement strand
CGCCGAGTATGAGCGCGTCGCCAATCGCTACGCGAGCGGGGCCACGGTGCCGGGCTTTCGCAAGGGCCGCGCGCCCGTCTCGGTCGTGCGCCAGCGTTACAAGAACGAGATCCGCGGCGACGTGATCCAGCAACTCGTGCCGCAAGCCATCAGCGACGCTATCACCGAGAACGAATTGCGCGTCCTCGGCGAGCCCGACATCCACCTCGATAACGACGCCGGCCTCGACAAGCTCGGTGAGGAACCGCTATCAGTCCACGCGCACGTCGAGGTGATGCCCGAGGTAGCGCTGGGCGATTACAAAGGCTTCGAGTTGGCGCGCCGGACACGGCCCGTGACGGACGAGATGGTCGAAGAGGTGATCAACGATCTGCGCGAGTCTTCGGCCTCGCTCGAACCGGTCGAGGATCGCGGAGCGCAGGACGAGGACACCGTCACGGTGGATTTCGTCGGCCGTTACATCCAGCCGCCCGCCGACGAGGACATCAAAGCCGAGGATGTCGAGGTGGTGCTCGGGTCCGAGGGTGTGTTGCCGATCTTCAACGAAAACCTGACGGGCACGCGCCCCGACGACGTGCGCTCCTTCACGGTCCAATACCCGGACGACTTCTCTTCGCAGGGTCTGGCGGGTAAAGAGATCGAATACACGGCGACGGTGACGGCGGTGCGCCGCAAAGCACTGCCGGAGATAGATGACGAGTGGGCGCAGAGCCTCGGCGAAGAAGTCGAGTCGTTCGCGGCGCTGCGCGAGAAGTTGCGCGCCGACATGGAGATGGCCGCCCGCGCCGAGGCCGAGCGCCGCCTGCGTGATGAGGCGATGAGAAAATTGATCGAGGCGCACCAGTTCGAGGTGCCGCAGACGCTCGTCGAGAGCCAGACGCGTCACCTCCTTGAAACCTACGTCCGCGACATGCTGCGGCGCGGCATCGACCCGCGCAATCAGGAGGTGAACTGGGAGACCATGGGAGAGGTTGTCCGCGGTCAGGCGGTCGAAGATCTGCGCGGCACGCTGCTGCTGGAGAGCATCGCGGAGGCGGAAGATGTCGAGCCCACGGGTGCCGAGATCGAGCGCGAGATCGAGTCGCTCGCGAAGGCGATGGGGCAGACCGTGGAGCAAGTGCGCGCTGCCTTGACAAAGCAAAATGGCGAACGTAGCATCGCCGACAGATTGCGCCATCGCAAGGCGCTTGAGTTGATCATTGAGCACGCGAACGTGAGCGACGAGGAGTGGCGCGAAGACGAATTCGCGATGCCGACCGGCGAAGGCGCTGAGACTGCCACCGGGCAAAAGGTGGCGCAGGCCGCCGGGGCACCGGCGGGTGATGAAGCGAAGTGAAACGATTGCTGAAGGCGGATTTCGGATTACAAAACAATTCGTCTTTCAATCCGAAATTCGCATTCCACAATTCCGCAGACCGGGCGCAGGGAGTTTCGAGTATGGCTTTAGTTCCGATGGTGGTCGAGCAAACGTCGCGCGGCGAGCGCGCCTTCGACATTTACTCGCGGCTGCTCAAAGACAATATCATTTTCCTCGGCACGCCGATCGACGACATGATCGCCAACCTGATCGTCGCCCAACTCCTTTTCCTCGAAGCCGAAGACCCGGAGAAGGACATCAACATCTACATCAATAGTCCGGGCGGCTCGATCACCGCCGGGATGGCGATCTACGACACGATGCAGTTCATCCGCCCCGACGTAACGACGATCTGCGTCGGCCAGTGCGCCTCGATGGGCGCGCTCCTGCTGGCGGCGGGCGCGCCCGGTAAACGTTTCGCGCTCCCCAACTCGCGCATCCTCATCCACCAGCCCTCGGGTGGCGCGCAGGGCCAAGCCACAGACATCCGCATTCAGGCCGAAGAGATCATCCGGATGCGCGAGTTGACCTCGAACATCTTAGCGAAGCACACCGGCCAGTCGTATGATATGATCGAACGCGACGTCGAACGCGACCGCATCATGTCCGCGTCGCAGGCTAAAGAGTACGGCCTCATCGACGAAGTGATCGCGCACAGGGAATAGCTATCAGCGGTCACCCGATCCGCGTGGCTCAGATTGCTGCCTGTGCTGTTTCAACTCTCAAACCCCCTCTGCCGGCTGAAAGCTGACGGCCGATAGCTGACCGCTTAATAAACCCCTATGGTACGACGACCTGATGACACGTTGCGCTGCTCGTTCTGCGGCAAGTCGCAGAACGAAGTGAAGAAGCTCATTGCCGGGCCGACCGTCTATATCTGCAATGAGTGTATCGACATCTGCAACGAGATCATCACGGACGATCAGCAGGCCGAGGCCGTCGCCTCGCGCCCGCCGCTGCCGAAGCCGTCGGAGATCAAATCCTTCCTCGACGAGTACGTGATCGGGCAGGAGGAAACCAAGAAGCGTCTCGCCGTCGCCGTCTACCAGCACTACAAGCGGATCGATCTCACACGCCGCCGCTCGGAAGTCGAAATTCAGAAGTCGAACATCCTCCTCATCGGCCCCACGGGGACGGGCAAGACGCTTTTGGCGCAGACGCTCGCGCGGATGCTCTCGGTCCCTTTTACGATCGTCGACGCGACGACGCTGACCGAAGCGGGCTACGTCGGCGAGGACGTCGAGAACATCATCCTCAAGCTCTTGCAGGCCGCCAACGGCGACGTCGAGCGCGCGCAGCAGGGCATCATTTACATCGACGAGGTGGACAAGATCTGCCGCAAGGACGAGAACCCCTCGATTACGCGCGACGTGTCGGGCGAAGGGGTCCAGCAGGCGCTGCTGAAAATCTTGGAAGGCACAGTCGCCAACGTCCCGCCGCAGGGGGGCCGTAAGCACCCGCATCAGGAATTCTTCCCCGTCGATACGACCAACATTCTTTTCATCTGCGGCGGCGCGTTCGTCGGGCTCGAAAAAGTGGTCGAACGCAGGCTTCGCAACAAGTCGCTCGGCTTCCACGCCGAGATTCGCACGAGCCAGAATCGCTACTCGGAAGCGCTCTCGCAGGTACAACCCGAAGACCTCGTGCGCTACGGTCTGATCCCCGAGTTCGTCGGGCGGCTCCCTGTGCTCGGCGCGCTGCACGAGTTGGACGAAACCGCGCTCATCCGCATCCTCACCGAACCGAAGAACGCGCTCAGCAAGCAGTACCAAAAGAAGTTCGAGTACGACAACGTCAAGCTGCGCTTCACCGAGGACGCCTTGAAGGCCATCGCCAAGCAGGCGGTCGAGCGCAAGGTCGGCGCGCGCGGCCTGATGATGATCCTCGAAGAGTTGCTGCTGGACGCGATGTACACACTGCCCAGTCAGAAGCGCATCAAAGAGTTCGTCATCACCTCCGAGATGGTCGAGCGCCACCGCGCCCTGCCCGGCGAATCGCTCACCGGCGTGGACGAGGCGGCTTAACTACAATAACGAGATAAGGCAGTTTTTTCTCACCCCTCATCACTTTTCTTTCAGTAGCGCACCCGCGCGAAATGATTTACAATCTGATTTAGTTCGCGAGAGAGGCGAGCGGCGCTTTGGGCGGCTCGCCTCTCTTCTCATAAGTTGTCTCGCGCCACGCCAGAGTCTTTACTATATGGAAGAATACACAGATCGCACGCCGACGGACATCTCTCGCTACCCGATGGTTCCGATCCGCGATGTCGTCATTTTCCCGTTCACCAAAGTCGCTTTCAAGATCGGCCGGCCCGGCTCGATCCGCGCCCTCGAAGCGGCGCTCGCCTCCGACCGCACTATCTTTCTCGCCACCCAGCACGACGCCTCGATCGACGAGCCCGTGCCCGAGCAGATATACAGCGTCGGCACGATCGCGCGCATCCTGCAGGCGCAGCGGCAGGAGAACGGGCAGATCAAAGTCGTCGTCGAAGGCCGCGAGCGCGCCACCACGATCCGCGTCGAGAACGACAACGGCGCGTTCACGGTGATCGCCCGCCGCGCGCCGCAGGCGCCCGAGACCGGTCACCGCATCGAGGCGCTCGTCCAGCGCGTCGGTCAACTGATCGAACAGCACATGCGCCTCGCGCCCGAGGCGCAGAACGACGCCTTGCAGGCCGCGCTGCGCAACCAAGACCCGTCGCACCTCGCCGACGCGCTTGCCTCGCAACTGCGCGTCTCGGTCGAAGAAAAACAGGGACTGCTGGAAATCGTCTCGACCTACGGCCGTTTGCAGCGCCTCGTCGAACTGCTCGAACTAGAAGTGGACAAGCGCCAACTAGACCGCACCATCCAAGCACGGGTCAAGCGGCAGATGGAGAAGGCGCAGAAAGAGTACTACCTCAACGAACAGATCAAGGCCATCCATAAGGAACTCGGGCGCAAGGACGAGAAGGCCGAGATTGAGGAACTGCGTAAGAAAATCGAAGACGCCGGCATGTCCGAAGAGGCGAAGGAGAAGGCGCTCCAAGAGTTGCATCGTCTCGAAGCCATGCCGCCGATGTCGGCCGAAGGCACGGTTTCGCGCACTTATATCGACTGGCTGCTGAGCGTGCCGTGGAAGCAAAAGTCGAAAGAGATCAGGGATCTCGGCAAGGCCGAAGAAGTCCTGAACGACGATCACTACGGGCTGGAGAAGATCAAGGATCGCATCCTCGAATACCTCGCGGTGCGCCAACTGGTGAAGAACCCGAAGGGCTCGATCCTCTGCTTCGTCGGCCCGCCGGGCGTCGGCAAGACCAGCTTAGGCAAATCGATTGCGCGGGCGACCGGCAGAAAGTTCGTGCGCCTTAGCTTAGGCGGCGTGCGCGACGAGGCTGAAGTTCGCGGCCACCGCCGCACCTACATCGGCGCGCTGCCCGGCCAGATCATCCAGATGATGAAGAAGGCCGGCACCGTCAACCCGCTCGTCCTTTTGGACGAGGTGGACAAGCTCGGCGCAGACTTCCGCGGCGACCCCTCGGCCGCGCTACTCGAAGTCTTGGACCCCGAGCAGAACAACTCTTTTCAAGATCATTACCTCGACGTGGAGTACGATCTCTCGAAGGTCTTCTTCATCGCGACCGCGAACGTGCTGCACACGATCCCGCCCGCGTTGCAGGACCGCCTCGAAATCCTCCGGCTGTCGGGCTACACGGAGCGCGAGAAGTTGGAGATCGCCAAGCAGCACCTCGTCACCAAACAGGCCGAGGCGAACGGGCTGCAACCGGCACAGGTCGAGTTCACGGATGACGGACTGCTTGAGATCATCCGCTCGTACACGCGCGAGGCGGGCGTCCGCAACCTCGAACGCGAGATCGGATCGTGTTGCCGCAAGGCGGCGCGCCGGCTCGTCGCGGATCACGCCGGCGAAGGCTTCCGAGAGATCGTCAGCGCCGTGCGCGTGCGCGAGATGCTCGGCCCGATCAAGTTCCGCCAGCAGGCGACGGCCGCCCACTCCGAGGTCGGGCTCGCTTTGGGCTTAGCGTGGACCGAGGTCGGCGGCGAAGTCCTCCACATCGAGGCGACGCTGGTGAACGGGCGCGGTGGCGTAACGCTAACGGGCAAGCTTGGCGAAGTGATGCAGGAGTCGGCACAGGCC
>JBOGOY010000308.1:0-5501 GCA_050748185.1 Pyrinomonadaceae bacterium | reverse complement strand
CTCCAAATACTCCTGCACCGTCAGCGGGAGCGACGCATCGAGCATCGTGTTGATGACATCGACGAACGGGACGTAGGAGACGACCGCTTTGAAGAGGTCGGGCCGCATGTTGGTGACCGCGCCCATCAGCAGGCCGCCGGCCGAGCCGCCGGTGATGACCAACCGATCTTTCGAGGTGTATTTCTCGCCGATGAGGTGTTCGGCGGCGGCGATGAAGTCGGTGAAGGTGTTCTTCTTCTTCAACATCTTGCCGTCGTCGTGCCAAGCGGTGCCGAGGTCGCTGCCGCCGCGGATGTGCGCGGTGGCGAAGACGACGCCCCGGTTCAGCAGGCTCAGGCGGTTCGAGCTGAATGAGACGTTGCGCGGGATGCCGTAAGAGCCGTAGGCGTCCAGCAGCATCGGGCTCGATCCGTCGCGCTTCACGCCCTTTTTATAGACGAGCGAGACGGGAACTTTGATGCCGTCTTTCGCCACTGCGTAGACGCGCTCGGACTGGTACTGCGCCGGGTCGAAGCCGCCGAGGACTTCGGTCTGCTTCTTCAACTCTTTCTTGCGCGTCCGCATGTCGTAGTCGTAGACGCTCGGGGGCGTCTGGAACGATTGGTAGCCGAAGCGCATCACGGTCGTATCAAACTCCGGCGTGAAGTTCAGGCCGGCGGTATAGACCGGCTCGGGGAACTCGACGTAGTGCAGCTTGCCGGTCTTGAAGTCGTTGACGCCGAGCCGCTGCAACCCGCTCGCGCGATCCGAGACGACGTAGAAGTCTTTGAAGAAAGTGGTCCCTTCGAGCGTCACGTCGGCGCGGTGCGGAATCACTTCCTTCCAGTTCTCTCTCTTCGGATCGGCGAGCGGCGCGGAGACGAGGCGGAAATTGCGTCCCTTGTCGTTGGTGCGGATGTAGAAGCTCTGGCCGTGGTGTTCGGGGTAATACTCGTGGTCCTTCGTGCGCGCGAGCAGCAGTTTCGGCGCGTCCGCGGGACGGTCGGCGCGCAGGTAGTGGTACTCGGTCTCGTTCGAACTGCCCATCCCGATGAAGATGTAGTCGCGGCTGCGCGAGCGGCGCGCGCCGAGGCGGAACAGTTCGTCTTTCTCCTCGGCGACGAGCACGTCTTTTTCCTTCGGCTCGCCGAGCGTGTGGCGGAAAAGCTTATGCGGGCGCTTGGCCGCGTCCTGCGTGACATAGAAGAGCGTCTTATTGTCGGCGGCCCAGAAGGCGTTGACGACGGGGCCGAACTGGTCCGGCAGAAGCTTTCCGGTGCGGAGGTCTTTGACGTAAAGGATGTAATCGCGGAAGCCGTTCGAGTCGATCGAGTAGGCAAGCAAGTTGTGATCGTCCGAGGTGGCGTAGGTGCCGAGGCCGGTGTACTTCTGCCCCTTCGCGATCTCATTCAGATCAAGTGTGATCTCCTCGGTCGCCTCCATCGAACCGCGCCGGCGGGCGAGGATCGGATACTGTTTGCCTTGTTCGGTGCGCGAATAATAGAAATACGGGCCGTCTTTGACGGGCACGTTGACGTCCGTCTGCTTGATGCGCCCGAGCATTTCCTGATAGAGCGCCTCCTGCAAGCCTTCCGTCCCCTTCAACATCTGATCGGTATAGGCGTTTTCGGCTTCGAGATAGCCGATCACTTCCGGGCTCGTCTTCTCGCGTAGCCAAAAGTAGTTGTCGGTCAGCGTCTCGCCGTGGATATCGGTCGTCTTGGCGTTTGTCTTCGCGGTCGGCGGCGCGGGGACGTTCGCGCCGGCCACTGTGTTATTCGTCTGGGCCATCGTGTTGATCGGAGTCAGCGCGCCGCACGCGGCGAGCGCAAGGGTCAGGAGCATTCTTCTCATTACAGCCTCCACGGAAAGTGACGAGTGATAGGTAAGAAAAGTGACGAGTGACAAGTGACGAGTGACAAGCAAGAACTGATTACCTCTTGTCACTTGTCATTCGTTACTTTCATTATTATTCAGTGGTCTCGGTGTTGCGGCGCGCGTGCACCTCTGGTCCAGAACTCGCCCGTCTCCTTAATAGGAAGTGGTTTGACGAAGCCGGAACTGTGCGGATGAAACACGGGCTCGATCTGGTTCACGTGTCGCGTGCTACGGGGCCGCGCCGGAGAAAGTTTCAAGGCGGGCGCATTATAAGAGTCGGCCGCGCATCGCCGCAACCGAGGCCGGCGGGGCGGCTTCGGCCCGGTCTAATCATGCTCGGAAGCAAGCATGAGCCACAGAGAACACAGAGCGCACAGAGACTATGAAATCCGGCCACCGCCCTCGCCGCCTCTGTGCGCTCTGTGTTTCTCTCCGTGGCAAGTATGCTGAGAATCAGTGGACTCTAACGCCCCGGCATTCGCCGTGTCGAGTGGCAATCCGTGAGCTATAATCGCGCGGCGCTCGTCAGAACCGCACGCCTCACGTCGAGCGGCCAACTCCTCGCCGCCACGTGTCCACGCATGAAGGAGCCATCAGGATATGCGAACTCTCACTACGCTGACGCTCGCAGCCTTCTCCATCACACTGTCGTTCAATGCCGCGTCGGCCCAAACCGCGCAGAACGCGCAGGCCACCGGGGTCGTCGCCGGCCGCGTCACGGATGGCGAGAGTCGGCCTTTCGCCGGCGTCGCGCTCGTTCTGTTGCCGGCCGAAATTGGTCCTCATCATAGACCCGTCGCCCGCGCGACGACCGACGTGGGCGGCTATTACCGCATGACGGGCGTGCCCGCCGGGCGTTACCGCCTGCACCCGTTGGCCCCGAACCTTTACGCGCCCGGCACGCCCGGCGCGGGCCTCATCGGCGAGCGCACGGTCAACCTCAGCGTCGGCGAGGAGATCGAAAACGAGGATGTGAAACTGGAACCCGGCAGCGTCATCACGGGCCGCGTCACGGACGCGGAGGGCCGGCCAATTATCGGCGAGCGGGTCACGATCGCATGGGCAATGCAGCAACGGGGGCGCGTCTTCGCCGGCTTCGTCCTGCCGCTCTACAACTTCGAGACTGACGACCGCGGCGTCTATCGCGTCTACGGGCTGCCGCCCGGCCGCTTCTACGTCAGCGTCGGGCAGGATCAAGAGTCAGGCATCGTCCTCACAGGCGCGCCCGGCCGGCATTACGCGCGGACCTACTACCCGGACGCGACCGAAGCGGCGCGAGCAAAGGCGGTCGAACTTGGGAGCGGCGGCGAGGCGTCTGGTGTGGACATCTCGGCCGGCGAATCGCCGCCGGGCTATCAGGCGAGCGGTCGCGTGGTTGACGCCGCGACGGGCAAGCCGATGGCGCGGGTGGCGCTCAGCGTCGGCGAGTTGCGCGATGGCCAGAATCAGGTCGGCTATTACAGCCGCGATGGGACTCAGTCGGACGAGAACGGCGACTTCATCCTGAAGAACATTCCGCCCGGCCGCTTCGTCGTCTTTGCCGCCAACGACGGACAGGGGACCAGTTACAGCGAGGCCGTGCCGTTCCGGGTGGCCGACGGCGACGTGAGCGGCCTCGTCGTCCCCGTGTATCCCGGCGTCACGGTGAGCGGCGCGCTCGTCCCGTCCAACGACGCCGCCCGCCTCGACTTCACCAAGCTCGGCCAGATGATGCTGTTAGTCGTCAACGCCCCGGCGGAAAAGAAAGGCGTGCAGCCCCCGACCGGCGTCAACGTGCGCGTCGGGGCGGACGGGAGTTTTCGCGCCGGCGGGCTCCGCCCCGGCAAGGTGCAGTTCATGCTCCAGCGATGGGGCGCGCCGCAAGGACTTACGATCATGGGCGTCGAGCGCGACGGCGTGAGCCAGCCGGAGGGCTTCGAGATCAAGGCGGGCGAGCAGGTGTCGGGCGTGCGGATTAACGTCGTCACCGGCGTCACCACCCTGCGCGGTCAGGTCGAGGTGCGGCGGGAAGATCAACCCGCGGTGTTGCCTGAAGATTTGATCGTGTCTGTCGAGGCGCGTCGCGTCGGTGCGACCGGCCCGCAGTGGAACAACCCGCGGGCGGGAGTTGACGCGCGTGGGCGCTTCGTTTTTGAAGGCCTCGTCGGCGGCGAGTACGAACTGACGCTGAGCGGCTGGCACGCCGGCCCGCCGGGCGCGCCGCGGGCGTCGCCGCCCCCGCCGCCCGTGCAACAGACGATCAAAATTCCCGACAAGGGCGAGGCGCACATCAACCTCGTCTTCGAGTTGAGCCGGCCGCCGGTGGGAGGAGAACGCCCGTGACGCTCCGCCGACACTTCGGCGCGCGAGGAATCAACTCCGTCGCGCGGCTTCACAAATTCGGCGGGCCGGCCCGGCGCACCTTGTCGCTGCTGTGGTTGGCGTTCGCCCTTTGTTGGTCCCTTCCGGCGCTCGCGCAGGGTAACAACGGCAATACCGTCGCCGCCGCGCCCGTCGTCGAGACGCCACTGAAAGGTTCGATCGTGGGCCGCGTGGAAGACGAAGGCGGGCAGCCGGTCGCGGGCGTGTTGGTCTTCGCCTTCGCGGTCGGCGGGCGCGCCAATGCGCGCGACCTGACGGACGATAAAGGCAATTTCAAGCTGAATAGTTTGGTCCCCGCCGCATACGGCCTCAACGTCAGCGTGCCCGGCTACGTGCTCGATGCGGAATCGCAACTCGATTTCGGCGAGCGCCGACTGTACCGGCCGGGCGACGGTGCAACGCTGCGGCTCGTCAAAGGCGGCGTCATCACGGGGCGCGTGACGGACAACGCGGGCGAGCCCGTCGTCGGCATCCACGTCCGCGCCCTGCGTGTGCGCTATGCGGACGGACGCCCCGTCGCAGGCGGCGGCCAGATCACCTCCCAAGCGTCGCAGCGACAGACGGACGACCGCGGTATCTACCGGCTCTACGGGCTGTCGCCCGGCGTTTATGTTGTCTCGGCGGGAGTCAAAGCGGGGCTGACGGGTTACGACGCGGATGTGCCAACCTACTTCCCTTCGACCACGCGGGACGCGGCCGGCGAGGTTCAGGTTTTAAGCAGTCTGGAAGTGGCGAATGTTGACATCCGACATCGCGGCGAACGCGGGCGCATCGTCAGCGGCAGGCTCGAAGGGATGCCCGCCCCGACCGGGCCGTTCGGTGGCAGTGCCGCTCAAGTCCGCCTCCTCCACTCCGCCACCGGCGCGGAGGAGGCGAGCGCATTCGTCCGCGGCGACCGACAGCAGCAGCAGGGCTTCGCCTTCGAGGGCGTCGCCGAAGGCCAGTACGATCTCGTCGCGCTCGGCCTCATCGAGGGCACGACGAGTCTGGCGGCCACGGCGCGGGGTGTCCGGGTGCGTGGCGCGGACGTGACCGGCCTGCGGCTGACGCTCGTGCCGCTCGCCTCGATTGTTGGTCGCGTCGTCTTCGAGACGGCGCAGGGGACCAGTCTGACGTGTCCTCAGCCGCCGGCACGCCGGCCGCGCCCCGAGGAAGTGCTCGTCTCCGCGCGGCGCGACGGGCCGGAGGCCGACGCGGGGCCGACACACTTACTTTCCCAAGCGCGCTCCGCGCCCGACGCCAATGGCGAGTTCACGCTGCGCGGTCTCGACGCCGCCCGCTAC
>JBOGOY010000307.1:0-5519 GCA_050748185.1 Pyrinomonadaceae bacterium | reverse complement strand
GGCGCGCCTTAATTCCTGTCCGTGGCGGCGCGCACATCGCACAGAGATTTGCGATCGACTTCGTGCAGCTTCGCGAGGACGGCCGCACCTTCACCGGAGACCAGAAGGACAACAAGAACTATCGCTGCTATGGTGCGGAGACTCTGGCAGTGGCAGACGGTGTCGTCGTCGCGACGAAAGACGGAATCCCCGAGAACGTTCCGGGAGCGAATTCGCGCGCCGTACCGATCACGCTGGAAACCATCGGAGGCAATCACGTCATTCTCGATCTAAACAACAGCCGCTTCGCCTTCTACGCCCATCTCCAGCCCGGCAGTTTGCGGGTGAAGCTGGGCGATAAAGTGCGCCGAGGGCAAGTGTTGGGGCTGGTAGGGAACTCAGGGAATTCAACCGAGCCGCATCTCCACTTTCATCTCAGCAACGCCAATTCACCGCTGGGCTCGGAAGGGATTCCATACGTCTTTCCCGCATTCGAGGTCCAAGGGAAAGGATGGGGATGGAAAGCTGGATCGGCAAACTCAGCAACCGAGAAACGTCAGAATGAGATGCCTCTCGAGCTTGAAGTAGTCCGGTTTCCTCCCGGTTGATGAGTGCCCAATGCAAAAGCGCAAGCGACGCGCGAGAGCCTTGCCATAGCGCGGGGCGTCCTCCGATGCTGGCCAACTCAACAAACTATGAACAACCTCCGTCGCGCCTTCGCCTACACTCTCGTCCGCCTGCTCGCGCGCTCCTCTGGAACTGGCGCAATATCTTTCGGGCCAACGGTCTATAAACATTCTATCCCTAATGGGACTGGGTTGTGTGTTAAGAAATCTAACTCGCAAGGAAAAACAAGAAACCAATCTGCTACCGATTGAAAACTCGAATAACAAAGGCCAAAGTGCAAAGCCTTCTTCCTAGCCTCAACGGATTTTGTCAGCCCCTTGAGAGACAGAACACTAGCGGCGGCTGACGTGCGCTCTATCTCCAGCAGGTTGAACTTCCATGAAGATACGACATTTGGTCTTTGCTCTGTTGCTGTCCTTCTACGTCTCCGCCACGGTGACGGCACAAGGCACGCGGCTGCTCCGTCACCCGACAGTGAGTCGCGACTTGGTGGCTTTCGAGTACGCCGGCGATCTCTGGGTCGTCTCGCGAAACGGCGGACAGGCGCGCCGGCTCACCGCCACGCCCGGCGTCGAGATCGATCCGTACTTTTCGCCTGATGGCTCTCAGATCGCGTTCACCGCCACGGTCGCAGGAAATACCGATGTGTATGTCGTACCGACCACGGGTGGTGATCCCAAGCGGCTCACCTATCACCCCGGTTCCGATCGCGTCAGCGGGTGGACCCCCGACGGCCGCCGCGTGGTCTTCATGTCAGTTCGGACCAGTGCGCCCCAACAAGCATACTTCCGACTCTGGACCGTCGGCTTGGACGGCGGACTCCCAGAGTCGCTGCCGATGCCCCGCGCGTTCATCGGCGCGTACTCCCCGGACGGTCGCCGCTTGGCTTACGAAGAGATCTCGACCGTCTTCGTTCCGGCGTGGTACGAAACCAGTCAGTGGCGGCACTACCGGGGCGGTCGCACGCACCCGATCTCAGTCATGAACTTGGCTGACTACAGCGTGGAGAAACTCCCTTGGAGCAATAGCAACGATACTTTCCCGATGTGGGTCGGCAATACCATCTACTTCCTCTCCGACCGCAATCACACGATGAATCTCTTCGCTTGCCGGTTAGACACTCGGCAAGTGACACAACTCACCCGCCACGAAGACTTCGATATTATGAGCGCGTCGGCGGGTTCCGACGCCATCGTCTATGAGCAGGCTGGCTACATCCACTTGGTCGATACCAAGACGGGCCAAGCGCGAAAGCTCAACATCGAGGTGACCGGCGACATCCCGTGGGCGCGCCCTCAATTCAAGAAGGTCGTGAGCATGATCCGGAACGCCGCGCTTTCGCCGAGCGGGGTGCGCGCGGCCTTCGAGGCGCGGGGCGAAATTTTCACAGTGCCGGCGGAGAAGGGCGACTACCGAAACCTTACCCAGAGCCCCGGCGCGCACGACCGCAGCCCCGTGTGGTCGCCAGACGGCGCGCAACTCGCATGGCTGTCAGATGCGAGCGGCGAGTACCAACTCATGCTCGGCGAGCCGACCGGCGTCACGACGCCCCGGGCCATCCCTTTACCTTCTACGGCGCACTTCTCCGCGCCTGCTTGGTCGCCGGACGGAACGCACATCCTGCTTCAGGATAACCATCAGAACCTCTGGACGGTCGAGGTGGCAAATGGGACGGCGACGAAGATTGACACCGACACTTACCCCGACCCTGTCCGCCAGTTCGACGCCACATGGTCGCCGGATTCGCGGTGGATCACCTACTCAAAGAACCTCCCCAGCCATCTGCGGGCGGTCTTCGTCTACTCGCTGGCGGAGAAGAAGACACACCAGATCACTGACGGACTGGCCGACTCGATCTCGCCCACCTTCGATGCCGGAGGCAAGTACCTCTACTTCCTAACGAGTACAAACTACGGTCCCAGTACCGGCTGGCTGGAGATGAGTTCTCTTGACCGCCCGGTGCGCCGGGCGATCTATTTGGCTGTGCTCAGTGCGACTGAGCCGTCGCCGCTTTTGCCGGAGACGGGCGACGAGCCGCGGCCCACGCCCACGCCGCGCGAGGAAACCCGCGAAGAGCCGACAGCGACGCCGGCCAAGCCGGCCGCCACAACGCGGGCGGCCACCGTTCGCATCGACCTCAGTGGGATCGGGCAGCGGATACTCGCCGTCAACGTCCCGGCCGGAAATTACAGCAACCTCATGGCCGGCGCGCCGGAGACGTTCTACTATACGGAACCGATCGTGGCCGGCGGCGGCGGCCCCGCCGCGTTGCGTTTGCAGCGCTATCAACTGAAAGAGCGCACGGCCGCCCCCTTCCTCGAAGGCATCCGCTCTTACAGCGTCTCGGCGGACAAGAAAAAACTCCTGTATCAAGCCAGCGCCGAAGGAGGCAGCCGTTGGGGAATAGTGGCGACCGAGCGACCCGCCAAGGTAGGAGACGGGCCGCTCAACGTGGCGCAACTAGAGATGCGGGTCGATCCCCGCGCCGAATGGGCACAGATCTATCGTGAGACGTGGCGGATCCAGCGTGAGTATTTCTACGATGCCAAAATGCACGGCGCTGACTGGCAGGCGATCTACGAGAAGTATCGCCCGCTCCTTGCCGACGTGGGCCACCGCGCCGACTTGGGATACGTGATCGCGATGATGGGGGGCGAGTTGACAGTAGGGCACTCTTATCTCACCGGCGCCGGCGACGTGCCGGGCGAGGAGCCAGTGTCGGTCGGCTTGTTGGGGGCGGATTTGGCGGTAGAGAACGGGCGCTATCGGATCAGCCGAATTTATAGCGGCGAGAACTGGAACCCCGATCTGCGCGCGCCACTCAGCGCGCCCGGGATCAAGGTGGCCGAAGGAGACTATCTGCTCGAAGTGAATGGCCGGCCGCTCGTGCCGCCCACCAACCCTTACAGCCTGTTCGAGGGAACAGCGGGTCGGCAGACGCTGCTTCGGATTAACCAGTCGCCCTCGCTGGAAGGTTCGCAGCTCGTGACGGTGGTCCCGGTCGCCAGCGAAGAAGGTCTCCGAACGCGGGCGTGGATCGAGGCGAATCGCCGGCTCGTGGACAAGCTCTCCGGCGGGCGTTTGGCGTATGTGTGGTTACCTAACACCGGGGGGCCGGGCTACACCTCTTTCACCCGCTACTTCTATGCACAACAGGACAAAGAGGGCGCGATCATAGATGAACGCTACAATCAGGGTGGGATGGTCGCTGACTACATCGTCAACGAGTTGGATCGGAAACTCATGGGCTACTTCGCCTTGCGCGATGGCGAACCGTCAACCTCCCCGATCGCCGGAATTTACGGCCCGAAGGTGATGCTCATTAACGAGTCGGCGGGCTCGGGCGGGGACGCGCTGCCGTATTACTTCCGCCTGCGGAAACTGGGGCCTCTAGTGGGGACGCGGACGTGGGGCGGGCTGGTCGGCACCCTCGGCTTCCCGGCGACGATCGACGGCGGTGGCATCACCGCACCGAACTTGGCTTTCTACAACCTGAAGGGGGAATGGGATGTCGAGAACATCGGCGTCGCGCCTGACATCGAGGTGGAGTACACCCCGGCTGAGGTGATCAAGGGAAGAGATCCTCAACTCGAACGTGCGGTACAGGAAGCCCTGAAGCTGCTTGAGCAAAGTCCCACGCGGCCGGTGCCGCGACCCGCGCCAATCAACCGTGTGTCGAAGGGACGGGAGAAATAGATTTGTCAGTAGTCAGTGGTCAGTAGCAACGGACAACTGACCACTGACCGGTAAGATAAGGGGGAAATGAAGAAAGCCATTACAGTCTTATGTCGCGCGCTGGTTGCACTGATCTGCCTCGCAACTCTCGCGCCCATCCATGCACAGCAATCGGATTCGCTCTTTACCCGCACCGAGGCCATGATCCCGATGCGCGACGGCGTGCGTCTCCACACGCAAATCTATACGCCGACTCGGGCCACCGAACGGCTTCCGCTCTTGTTGCTCAGGACTCCATACGGGCTCGGCGACTTAAACTCGGAGCAACTGGCGGCCGCGCTCCCGGAACTGGCGGCGGACGGGTACGTTTTCGTCCGCCAAGACATCCGCGGACGGTTCAAGTCCGAGGGGCAGTTCGTCATGCTCAGACAGCCGCGCGATGCTAAAGACCCAAAGGCGATCGATGAAAGCACCGACGCCTATGACACGATCGAGTGGCTGCTCGCGCACGTGTCCAACCACAATGGGCGCGTCGGGATGGCCGGGACCAGTTACGGCGCGTGGTTGACCGTGATGGGGATGCTCGATCCACATCCGGCGCTCAAGGCTGTCGTCCCACAGGCTTCTCCGGCGGATATGTGGATGGGCGACGACTTTCACCACAACGGAGCGTTCCGTTTGAGCTACGGCTTTGAGTATGCGTACATGATGGAAGCGTCAAAGGAAATCTCTGACGTGTCGTCCATCATCGACAGTTATGACGCCTACGAGTGGTATCTGAATCTCGGCCCGCTCTCGAACGCGAACGCGAAGCATTTCCACGGTAAAATTCCGACTTGGAGTGATTTCGTCAATCATCCCGATTATGATGCGTTCTGGAAGCGGCAAGCCTTTGCGCCGTGGTTGAATCGCGTCACCGTGCCGACGCTGAACGTGGCCGGATGGTGGGACCAAGAAGATTTTTATGGCCCGATCAAGATTTATGAGTTGCTCGAACGGCACGATAAGTCGAAGCAAAACTTTCTGGTCGTCGGCCCGTGGAACCACGGCGGATGGTCGAGGGGCGAGGGGCGCAAACTTGGCCGCATTGACTTTGGCAGCGCGACCGCGCAGCACTACCGGAGCAACATACTGGCCCCCTTCCTCGCGCACTACCTGAAAGGGAAAGGGAGTTCCGAGCGCCCGGAGGCTCTGACGTTCAGGACCGGCGCGAACGAGTGGGTGGGGCACGACGCGTG
>JBOGOY010000306.1:0-5522 GCA_050748185.1 Pyrinomonadaceae bacterium | reverse complement strand
CGAAGTGGCGTTGCCGGGAGCGGCAAGCAACGCCCAGAAGCTTGATACCGCAGCCTAGCGAGAGATAAAGGCGACGATCAGCAAGGATGCGCTAAAAAATATTTCCACAACTCTTGACACGACCTCGATTGGCAAGCTTACATATAACATTCCACAAGCCATCCGAATGAAGCGTTCGTGAACTTCGCTTGGATGAAAGACAAACATTTATCCGAAGTCGGAAGGCAATTGCGCGAGAAGCACTTTGCATTTTGCCGGTCTATATGACCATTTACAACTGTAGTAATGATATGGGAGTGACAGTTAATGGACGACCTCGACGATAAACGCGACAACCTTCCTCAAGAAAAAAACTCTTTACCCGAAATGCTGTTAAAAGAGGTGGACAGAGGCTCAACAGCGACGCAAAACATTCTGCGTCGTCAGGCTTCACCGCACTCACCGCTTTCCTTCGCGCAGCAGCGCCTATGGTTTTTAGATCAACTCGAACCGAACAGTGACCTCCACAACATTCAGAAAGTTCTGCGGTTGAAAGGAAGTCTCGATTTACCCGCTCTCGAACGATCCTTGACCGAGATTGTGCGCCGCCACGAAGCACTACGCACCACCTTCACCGCATACGCCGGACAACCCTCGCAGATCGTTTCGGAAAATCCGGCGTTCGGCGTTTCGTTCGTAGACCTCAGCACAGAGGCGGAATCCGAGTCCGAGAACCGCGCCATGCAACTCGCTGCGGAGGAGGCGCGACGCCCGTTCAATCTAGCCAAAGATGTGATGTTGCGCGCCGCCGTGTTCCGCTTGAGCGCGGAAGAACATTTGCTCGTACTTGTGCTGCACCACATCTCATCCGACGGTTGGTCGCTCGAAATTCTTTTCCGCGAACTCTCCGCGCTGTATGAAGGCTTTGTGTCGAACGCGCCATGCGTCCTGTCACCTCTGCCGATTCAATACGCCGACTTCGCCGTATGGCAACGCGAATGGCTGCAAGGCGCGACGCTCGAAAATCAATCTGCGTACTGGATGGAGCGGCTCGCCGACGCCCCCGCCCTTTCGGAATTACCGACCGACAGACCGCGCCCGTCGGTGCAAACCTATCGTGGGGCTAGGCACACTATGATGCTGACGAAACGCCTCCATGAATCATTGAAGATTCTCAGCCGTCGTGAAGGCGCGACGCTGTTTATGACGTTGCTCGCGGCTTTCCAAACGCTGATCGCGCGTTACACAAACCAAACAGATGTGATAGTCGGTGCGCCTATCGCCGGACGTAATCGCGTCGAGACGGAGCACTTAATCGGATTTTTCGTCAATACGCTCGCACTGCGAACCGACCTCGCGGGCGACCCGACGTTCCGTGAACTGCTCGGTCGAGTCAAAGAGACAGCACTTGGTGCTTACACCCATCAGGACTTGCCGTTCGAGAAGTTAATCGAGAAACTGCAACCTGAACGTCACTCGAACCGCCCGCCGCTCTTCCAAAACATGCTTGGGTTCCAGAACACTCCGCCATCAGCCCCGAAACTTTACGGACTTGAGGTGACCCTCGTTGTGCTTTCAGGCGAGACGGCGAAGTTCGACCTGAGCTTGTTCGTATTCGAGGAACAGGGAGGCATGAGATGCGTCGCCGAGTACAACACGGACTTGTTCGATTCGGCGACGATCCGGCGTCTGTTGAACCACTTCGAGGTTCTGCTGGAAGGCATCATCATTGCTCCCGAACGACGGCTCTCCGAACTGCCTTTGCTGACGAGCGGCGAACGGCGGCAGTTGCTCGTCGAGTGGAACGCGACCAAGGTTGAGTACCCGAAAGACAAATGTATTCATGAATTGTTTGAGGCGCAAAGCGAGCGCGTGCCCGAACGAGTCGCCGTCATGTCCGACGGCGAAGATGTGAGTTACCGTGAACTCAACAGTCGCGCGAATCAACTCGCCCATCATCTACGGAGGATTGGCATCGCTACAGAATCTTTGGTCGGCATCCTCGTCGAGCGTTCGGCGGAGATGGTCGTTGCGCTCCTCGCCGTGCTGAAAGCGGGCGGGGCGTATGTGCCGCTCGACCCTTCGTACCCGGTTGAGAGACTCAGGTTTATGTTGGCTGACGCCGGAATGAAGGTGTTGCTCACCGAAGAAAAGTTGCGCGAAAAGTTGCCTGAACACGAAGCAATCGTTATTTACCTAGATAGCGAACGACAAGAAATAGAGCGGCAGAGCACAAGTACTCTGGCGCGTCAGGCGACTTCCGATAACTTGGCTTATGTGATTTACACTTCCGGTTCTTCGGGAACGCCCAAAGGCGTACAGGTCACGCACGGCGCGCTGCTAAATTTTTTACACTCGATGCACGAAGAACCCGGACTGAACGACGAGGATACGCTACTCGCCGTCACCACCTTATCGTTCGACATCGCCGGACTGGAAATATATCTGCCTTTGATCGTCGGGGCGCGCCTTGTGCTGGTCGGTCGTGAGGTCGCCGCCGACGGTGAGCGATTGATGAGAATGGCGGAGCAAGCGACCGTAATGCAGGCGACTCCCGCGACGTGGCACTTGCTTCTGGAAGCAGGTTGGCGAGGCAAAAAACATTTGAAAGCACTATGCGGCGGGGAGACTTTGACGAGGGATTTAGCAGACGAGTTGCTGTTAAAATGCGGCACGCTCTGGAATCTTTACGGTCCGACGGAAACTACCATCTGGTCAACTCGTCACCGCGTCCAGCCCGGTGACGGCACTGTTCCCATCGGACGCCCGATAGCCAACACACAGGTGTACATACTCGACACGCACTTGAACCCCGTCCCCGTCGGCGTTGCGGGTGAACTTTACATCGGCGGCGACGGCTTGGCGCGCGGCTATCTTAACCGTCCCGAACTCACCCAAGAACGATTCATTCCACACCCTTTCACGCGAGACGCGGAAGCCGTGTTGTACAAAACCGGTGACCGCGCGCGTTGGCTTCCCGACAGTACAATCGAATTTCTTGGGCGGGTTGACAATCAAATTAAGCTGCGCGGCTACCGCATTGAACCGGGTGAGATAGAAGCGACGTTGACGAAGCATGATGCCGTGCGCGCCGCCCTCGTGTTCGTCGAAGAAAATTCATCCGGCGATAAGACACTCGTCGCCAAAGTGGTCGCACAAGAAGGACGAACGCTTGGCGTGGATGAACTCCGCTCTTTTCTGCACGCGAGACTGCCCGCCTACATGATTCCGTCTTCCTTCGTTCTGCACAATGCGCTACCGCTCACGCCGAACGGCAAAGTTGACCGTCAAAAGTTGGCGATGCTCGAACCGCAAACCTTTACGCACAGCACTACCTATGTAGCTCCGCGCGACGCGATTGAATTCAGGCTGGTCAATATTTGGGAAAAGGTTTTAGGTAAGAATCCGGTCGGCGTGCGCGACAACTTCTTTGAACTTGGCGGACACTCACTTCTCGCGATGCATCTGTTCGCGCAACTCGAACGCGAATTTAAGCTGAGACTGCCCCTCGCAGTTTTGTTTCAGGAAGGCACGATAGAACATCTAGCCCGCGTAATCGGCGAACGGGAGACAACGGCTCTATGGTCATCACTCGTACCCATCCAACCCACCGGAGCCAAGCCACCTTTCTACTGCGTTCACGGCATTGGCGGTAACGTGCTGAACTACCTCAGGCTGGCGCGCAACCTCGGCGAGGATCAGCCTTTTTACGGTCTACAGTCGCAGGGCTTAGATGGGCGGCAAGCACCTTTGTTGAGCATAGAGGAGATGGCGGCGTGTTACGTCACAGAGATTCGCAAGCTTCAACCCGAAGGACCCTACTTCATCGGCGGTGCATCCTTTGGCGGCGTGATTGCTTTCGAGATGGCGCGGCAACTTCATAATGAGAATCAAGAAATCGGAATCGTTGCGCTACTCGATACTTTCCCGCTCGGTCATGCCAAAGCCTTCCCCAAAAGTGCGGCATCGGATTCGACGACCAACCGCACGCTCTCGAAAACGAAAACCCATTTGCTTAACCTGAGACGAATGGGGTGGAAAGAGGGTGTAGTGTACACGAAGAGCAAAGCCAGAACCGCAAGGAGAAGACTCATCAGCAAAATGTGGCGAACGATTGTCAAGGTTTATGATCTTTTAGGTCATCCGCTCCCGCGCGCTTTCAGACAAGTCAAAGAAGCCAATTTCCTCGCTGCTAAGCTCTATGTTCCCAAACCTTACCCGGGCAAGGTGACGCTCTTTCAAGCGCAGGAGACTCCGATTATACTTTCCCGCAAGCGCGGGTTGTGGTGGAACGATTTGGCTTCGGGCGGTGTCGAGACTTACGATGTTCCGGGCGGGCACAACTCCATGCTCAAGGAGCCTCATGTTGAGGTTTTGGCGAAGGTCTTGAAATCTTGCCTCGACCCACCTCGAACCTCGTCTTGTCAGGTGAATGCAGAGAGGTAACGGGCATGACGTGGTGTACAGCACCAAAAAATTTGGAGTTTGTGCCTGACGAAGTTCACGTTTGGCAAGTCAGCTTAGACGACGGTGTTTCTCTCCTCGCATCGCTGAAAAAAACACTCTCGATTGACGAACTGGCGAGAGCAGGACGGTTCCGTTTCCGGCAAGATTGCGAACGCTTCATCGTCGCTCGCGGTGTTCTGCGAATTCTTATCGCGCGCTACCTTAAACTTGAGCCTGCCCAACTGCGTTTCACATACAACCGTTTCGGTAAACCCGCGCTCACCAACGCTGACGCGCGAGAACACCACCCCGCGACGTTGCGATTCAACTTGTCACACTCGCACGGACTCGCGCTCTACGCTTTCACGCAGGGTAGAGAAGTCGGCGTTGACGTCGAACGCATCGAGGGTGAAAAAGCGACGCAGCTGATTGCCGAACATTTTTTCTCGACGGCGGAAGTCGCCGCGCTCCGCACGCTGCCCGCCCACTTACGACAGACGGCTTTCTTCAACTGCTGGACAAGCAAGGAGGCGTATGTCAAAGCGCGCGGCGGAGGTCTCTCCTGCGACTTGAGGGATTTCGACGTCGCGCTTGTTCCCGGCGAACCTGCCGCGCTTCTTTGCACGCGCGATATCCACCACGAAGCCGCCCGCTGGTCGTTACACCGTTTGGCTCCTGCTCCCCGTTATGTCGCGACCCTCGCTATCGAAAACTTCGACGGGCGTTCGACATACCGGCAGTTCAAATACGATGCCTTCGCGGATGATAAAAGCAAGCGCGTGAATCTATGAATTCCAATGAAGCCGCCGAATCCGATTGCTCACCAAATTCAGGCGTCCCTCAATTACTCGGAGCGCAAGCCGAGGCATCAGCTTGCGGGTCTCAATCCGTAACGCCCGGCAGGAGTAAGGGAGATGACCATGAGTGATTCCGGTAAACAGTGGAGCCTCGGCTGCGTGAAGACTGAGATTTTGGATTCAGCGAAATCTATCCCGCTGGTGATCCGGCCCGTCGCGGGCAACTTGAGACTGGTCGCTTGGGCGGCGGAGAATAGAGAGTACCTCGAAGCGCAGTTGCACAAGCACGGCGCGATCCTC
>JBOGOY010000305.1:0-5524 GCA_050748185.1 Pyrinomonadaceae bacterium | reverse complement strand
CGAGGTGGATGAGCGGATCGCTGATCAACTCGACGATCGACTTGTCGATCTCCGTGTTGCCGCCCGAGACTTCGAGGCGGAGGGGCTTTCCGAGTTTCACGCCCGAGTCGCGCACGACGCGCGGGAAGCGCTTGAAGACCTGATCGATGGCGACCAACCGCATCCGCATCACGCTCTCCTGCAATTCCGAGAGCGACCGCCCGGTCAGCGCCAACGCCTCTTGCAGCCGGCGCACGAGTTCGTCGCCGCTGCGCTCCTGATCCATCTCGGCGCTGATGGTGGCGATCATCGAGCGCTGGATGATCAGTTCGCCGACGAGGTTCATCGCAGCGTCGATTCGCTCCGACTCGACGCGCAAGGTCAATGCCTGCGGCTGGCGGCGGTCTCCGCTCTGGCGGCGATCGACTCCGCCGCGCCGCTCATCGAATTGTCCCGCGCCTTCGCTGATCCCGACAATTTCTTCGGTCTCGGCCTCGGCGGTCGCGCCCGCTTGGGCCGGCCCCATCGCCTCCATCTCGCCCTTCAGCGCGGGCGCGGGTTGGTGGTCCCCATCGCCCTGACTGGTCCCCTCCGTTGTCGCGGGGGCGTGCTCCGTCTCGTGCAACGCCGCTAGTCCGGCGATGAGTTGCTCCGTGTCCGGCATCGGGCACTCGCCGCGGTAGTAGTTGACGAGAGCCGTCAGGGCGTCCGCGCCGGCCAGCAGCAGATCGACGAGGGCGCGGCTGGCCGCCTGCTCCTCGCGTGAGCGCAGGCGGTCCAGCGCGTCCTCGTAGTGGTGCGCCAGTTCCGTCAACTCCGAGAAGCCGAAGGCCGTCGAGTCGCCTTTAAGCGTGTGGACGGCGCGGCGGATCGAGCGGAGCGCCTCAGTGTCCGTCGGGTCGCTTTCGACCTTCACGAGCAACTCGCCCAGCGAATCGAGTACCTCGGTCGCCTGCTCGAAGAAGATGCCGCGAAGCTCCGCCAACTCATCGCTGTCAAACTGTAATTCGTCGCTCATAAATTAATCTTTCCAGAGAGCGACAAGTGACAAGTGACAGGAAGGAAGATAGTTCTTATTTGTCACTTGTCACTTGTCACCTGTCACTGGTGAACGATCAGTCTTTCTGGTAGCAGACGCCGCGCTCGTGAATCCGCAGGCGGAAATTGACGCCGAGCCCCTGCAAACTTTCTGAGTGGCCGATGAACAGGTAGCCGCCGGGCGCCAGCCGTTCGTGAAATTTCCGGGCTAGTTTGGCCTGCTCTTCGCGTGAGAAGTAGATCATCACGTTGCGGCAGAAGATCACGTCGTAAGTAGTTGGCGGGAAAGTCTCCCCGAGGTTGTGCTGCTGAAAGAAGGTCATTCGCCGCAGCATATCTTTGACGCGGATCTCGCCGCCGAGATCGTCGAAGTAGCGCGCGAGCAGTTGGGGCGGCATCGTGTCGAGCCGCGCCTTTGGGTACAGCCCCCCGCGTGCGACGCCGAGAACGGTCGGCGAGATGTCTGTGCCAAACACTTTCACGCCCCACGCGGGCAACAATTTCAAAGCCTCACAGGCGAGGATCGCCAGTGTGTACACTTCCTGCCCGGTGGAACAAGCCGCGCTCCAGATGGCGATCTCCTTCTTCCCGCCTGATGCCTTCTGGCGCGCGATGAGTTCCGGAACGGCCACACTCGAGAACAGATCGAGTTGGGGGACGTTGCGGAAAAAGGTAGTCTCGTTAATCGTCAGATCGTCGATCAGCAACGACAGTTCCACCGCCCCTGCCGGACTCATGACGTGCCGGACGTAAGTCGCGGCGTCGCCTCCGGCCGACATCCGTGCGCGTGCGCCGATGGTGCTCAACAGCAGGTTGCGGCGCTCGCCGCCGAACTGCATCAACGTGCGCGCCGCAATCACCTCCGCCAATTGCTCGACGAGTTGAGGTGAGGGCGGCGCGCCAGCGGGCGAGCCTGTCGGCGACGCGCTGAAGGTGGTGGCAATAGGTTGTTGCATAGAGGGTCGTGCCGGGGCGGAAGGGTGGCGGGTATCGTTCAATCACCGGCGCTGTGGCTGCTGCTCACCTAGCGCCTACGATCAATGTCGATTAGGCCGCCAACTGGCCCTGTAATTGATCGACCGAGGTCAATTGTTCGGCGCTGAGAATCTTGTCAATGTCCAAGAGAATGAGCAGTTCTTCTTCGAGCTTGCCCACACCGTTGAGATACTCGTTGCCGAGACCGGCCACCATCGCCGGCGCCTGCTCGACGCGGTCGGCGCTCAGTTTCAGCACTTCGGCCACTTCGTCAACGACTACGCCGACCAGCCGCCCCGCGGCCTCGACCACCAGAATGCGGCTCTTGCGATCTCGCATCCCTGCTTCGACGCCCGACGCCCCCGGCGCGCCGAGTCGCTTTCTCATGCACACCACGGTGATGACGCGACCGCGCAAATTAATGACCCCTTCGACGAACTCGGGCGCTTGCGGGATGTGCGCGACTTGCGGAACGCGCACGATCTCCTGCACCGCCGAGATGGGCAGTCCGTACAGTTCGCTTCCGACGCGGAAGGTGACAAGGTGAAGTTCTTCTGCCATGTCCTGATGCTTTCCTTAAAGTGTTGAGATTAGGCGGGCGGCCAAAGGTTCGGCGCCCTGAATTGGATGGAGCAGATTGCTTTGCCACGCACCCACGCCGGAGCACTTTTCGGCGGCGGCGGGGAAAACTTTAAGACCTGCGCTTTGAGGCCGTCTGAGAATTCAGAGATCGAGCTTTGAACACAGCTTCTTAAAATCTCCGTGTCGCCGCGGCCGCGTCGAAAAGCTGACACCGCCCGCCTGCCACCTGACGCCCCGCCGACAGTGCCGACGAGTTGTCACGCAAAACACAGTTGAAATTACGCCGCCTGACCCACTCAATCCGCAGGCACGCCTTTTGCCAAAGCTCTCCGCGGAGGAGGCATCCCCCCGATGGAACTATTGCCCGGCACCGACCGCATTTCTTCACTGCTGACGAAGTTTCTTGACGTACAGAGCCGCCGCGCCGAGGTCGTCGCGGGCAATCTTGCCAACGCCGACACGCCGGGATTCGCGGCCAAAGAATTAGACTTTGAAGAATTCCTCGACCGCGCCGCTAAGGACGCGCTCGCGCCCCGGCAACCCGTGACGGGGAAGGGCGTCGCCGCCCTACTGTTTGAGGAAGGGCCGCGCGTCGTCGAACAGGAGACGGGCGCGGTCGGTCTGGACGGCAACAACGTTGACACCGGCCGCGAGATGTCAACGCTCGCCGAAGTCGGCGTCAAACACCTGACCGGGACGCAAATCCTGCAACTCCGCCTGCGGACGCTTCGCTCCGCCATCCGCGAAGGACGCTAAAAGAAAAGTGACGAGTGACAAGTGACGAGTGACATGCAAGAAAGAGCCTGTCTTCATCCTGTCACTTATCACTTGTCACTTCTAAAAACCCATGTCTGTTTACACCATCTTTCAGATCGCCTCGCAGGGCATGACGGCTCAGCGCGAGCGCCTCGAAGCGGCGACCTCGAATCTCGCCAACGCCAATGCCACGCGCACCGCGGAGGGCGGCCCCTACCGGCGGCGCGACGTGGTGTTTGAAACCGTGGCGGCCGATGCGCGGCGCGACGCGGCGACGAGTTCCGGTTTCATCGATTTCGGGGACGAGCAGGGAGGCGAATCGACGACGCCCGTGGGTGTGCGCGCGCAGGTTCAAGTGGCCGACGCCAACGCCTTCGTCAAACGCTTTCAGCCCGATCACCCCGACGCCGACGCCGAGGGTTACGTCCAAATGCCCGATGTCGATCCGCTCGAAGAGACGGTCAACATGATCTCGGCCGCGCGTTCGTTCGAGGCCAGCGCGACGGCCTTCAACACCGCCAAAGAGATGGCGCGGGCGAGCCTCCGTCTGGGTGACGCCTGATGTCAATCAACGCCGTCAACGGCTTCACTGCTCCCTTCGTTCGCCCCGCGGCCACCCCCACCGGCGGCGCGGAAACGTCTGGCGCGGGCGCGACTGGGACCAACACCTCTTTCGGTTCGAGCGTCAAGGGCGCGCTCGAAGCTCTCGATCAGCAGCAGAAAGGGGCGGAACAAGAGATCGCCCGCGCCGTCACCGGCGAGTCGCCCGATCTCCATCGCACCATCGTCGCCATGCAGACCGCCGACCTCAACTTTCAGTTCGCCCTACAGGTCCGCAACAAACTCGTCGGCGCTTACGAAGAGATCATGAGAATGCAGGTTTGAAGAATTTTCGATTTTAGAATTGTGATTTGCGATTTTGCTGCTGACGTGTCTCCGGCTGCTTTCGTCAGACTTCCTTAAATCAATAATCTAAAATCGCAAATCAAAAATCCCCCGATGCCGAACTCCTTCAAACAATTCGCAGAGCTGTGGGGCCGGATGAAGAACGGCCAACGGGCCGCCGTCATCGGCGGCGCGGCGGCGACGCTCGCGCTCTTGGGCGCGCTCGTCTATTACAGCTCGCAGCCGGAATACGGGGTGCTGTTCGCTGACCTCAAGCCGGCCGACGCGCAGGGCATCGTCGAGAAGCTGAAGGCCGCGAACGTGCCCTATCAACTCAACAGCGGTGGGACGGCAGTCAGCGTCCCGTCCGAACGCATTTCCGAACTACGCCTCCAGATCGCTTCGTCAGGCGCTCTTTCGGGCGGTCACGTCGGCTTCGATATCTTCGACCGCAACAGTTTCGGCGCGACCGACTTCGCACAGCAGGTCAACTACCAACGTGCCCTCGAAGGCGAATTGGCCCGCACGCTCGAAGGGATGGATGAGGTCGAGTCGGCCCGCGTCCACATCACGCGCCCGCAGGAATCTCTGTTCGCCGACAAAGAACAGCGCGCGAAAGCCTCGGTCGTCCTGCGTATCCGCCAGAGCCGCGAACTCGCGCGCGAACGCACCGAGGCCGTCATCAATCTTGTTTCCAGCGCGGTCGAAGGGCTCGACACCGCGGACGTTTCCGTGATGGACGCCCGCGGCCGTTTGCTCTCCGCGCCCACGCGGGCCGGCAGCCTCGCAGACGCCGGGGCCTTCAACTCGCACCTCGAAGCGCGCCGCCGCTTTGAAGCCGAGACGGCCGCGCGCATCATCTCGATGCTCGAACCCGTTACCGGCGCGGGGCACGTGCGCGCCGATGTGGCCGCCGACATCGATTTCAGCCACGTCGATCAGACCGAAGAGAAGTTTAATCCCCAATCGGCCGTCATCCGCTCGCAGCAGACTTCGCAGGAAGTGAAGACCAACGGGACCAACGCGGGTCCGGCCGGCATCGTCGGCGCGCGCGCCAACGATCCGGCGGCTCAAGCGCTGGCCGCCGCTGCCCAACCCGCCCCGCAAGTTAATCTCAACCCGTCACAACCGGGCGCGCAGCGCGCCGCCACCACCACCAATTACGAAATCGACCGCACCGTGCGCCACACCGTCGGCGGCGGCGGGAACCTGACGCGCCTCTCCGTCTCGGTGATGGTCGATTACAAAATCGTGAACGGCGTGGCGACCACGCGCACGCCAGTAGAGTTGCAGAAGATTCTGCAACTGG
>JBOGOY010000304.1:0-5526 GCA_050748185.1 Pyrinomonadaceae bacterium | reverse complement strand
CAATTGAACAACGGCGGCTATTTCTTTCAGGTCGTCGGACGGCTGCGCCCGGACGTTTCACTACAGCAAGCGCGTGAGGCGATGAACGTCGTCGCCGCTGGCTATCGAGCGAGCAACCCGGCGAACGTCGACGCGCCCTCGCAGATCGAGGTCGTTCCACTCCTAGACGATGCGGTCGGGGCGCAGCGACAGAGTTACCTGCTGCTCTTCGGCGCCGTCGGCTGCGTGCTCCTGATCGCCTGCGCCAACATCGCCAACCTGTTGCTCGCGCGCGCGTCTGGACGGCGCAAAGAGATTGCCGTGCGGACGGCGCTCGGGGCCAGTCGCTTTCGCATCATCAGTCAGTTGTTGACCGAGAGCGTGCTGCTGTCGCTCGCGGGCGGCGGTCTCGGTCTGCTGCTCGCGTTGTGGGGCGTGGACCTGCTTGTTTCCATCGTGCCCGACAATTTGCCGCGCGCGCAGGAGATCGCTCTCGACGGGCGGGTGCTCGGCTTCACGACGGCGGTTTCAATTCTCACCGGCCTGCTCTTCGGCCTCGCGCCGGCGCTCACAGCTTCGCGGCTCGATCTGCACGAGGCGTTGAAAGAAGGCACTCGCGGCTCGACCGAAGGAGCGGGGCGCAACCGCGTGCGGAGCGTGCTCGTCGTCGTCGAAGTTGCCGTCTCGCTCGTCCTGCTCGTCGGGGCCGGCTTGCTCGTCAAGAGCTTCTGGCGGTTGAGCGACATCAACCCCGGCTTTAACCCCGAACGGGTGCTGGCCGTGGAATTCGCGTTGCCCGACGCGAAGTACGCGGAGGCGAACAATCAGGCCGCGTTTTACCAGCAACTGCATCAGCGCGTCGCCGCCCTGCCCGGAGTCGATGCGGCGGGCCTCGTCGATCCGCTGCCCCTGAGCGGAAGCATGGCGCGAAACAGCTTTGCGGTCGAAGGCCGGCCGCCCCTGCCGCCGGGAGAGAGGCTCGCCGCCAACACGCGCGTCGCCAGCGCCGATTACCTGCGCGCGATGGGCATCCCCCTCATCCGGGGGCGCGCGCTGACGGAGCGGGACGGTCCGAACGCGCCGAAGGTGATGCTCATCAACGAAACCCTCGCGCGCCAGTTCTTCCCCGGCGAAGACCCAATCGGCAAGCGCGCCACCGTCACCGTCGCCCCCGACTTTACCTGCGAGATCGTCGGCATCGTCGGCGATGTTAGACACAGAAAATTGGACACCGAAGCCGGGCCGGAATTCTACGTCTCCTACCTCCAAATTCCGCAGCCGTTCATGACGCTCGTCGCGCGGACCTCGACGAGCGATCCGGCGGGCCTCACCGCCGCCGTCCGCGATGTCGTCGGCGGGATCGACCAAGATCAGCCCGTCGCCGACGTGCGGACGATGAACCAACTACTTGCTCAATCAGTCGCGCCGCGTCGCTTCAACATGCTGCTGCTCGGCATCTTCGCCGCCACCGCGCTCTTGCTGGCCGCCGTCGGCATCTTCGGCGTGATGAACTACTCCGTCGCCCAGCGCACACACGAGATCGGCATCCGGCTGGCGCTCGGCGCGCAGAAAGGCGACGTCCTCAAGCTCGTGGTCGGGCAGGGAATGGGGTTGGCACTCGTCGGCGTCGCGGTCGGTTTGGCCGGGGGGGCGGCGGTGACGCGGGTGCTGGCAAGTTTGCTTTACGGGGTGAGCGCGACCGACCCGCTGACCTTCGCCGGAGTCGCGCTGTTGCTCGTCGCGGTCGCGCTGCTGGCTTGTTACCTGCCGGCGCGGAGGGCGACCAAAGTCGATCCAATGATCGCGCTCAGATACGAATGAGTGAAGGGATAAGAGATGAGGAATGAAAGAAGGACATGAAGTTATATCGCCACTTGACCTGCAAATCTTCGCGCCACGTATCGCGGGAAGAAAGTTCGATGGCGACATCGGGCGGGCGGCCTTCTTCCCAGAGTTTGGAGATGCGGCGCTGGCGGTTGGCGACGCCGCGCACGACGAAGACATCCGGCGCGATGCGCCGCCGCGGATCGCCTTCGACGTAATAGAGCAGCAGGTTGGTGGCGACATAAATGTTGGTTACGTCGCGATAGAAGTCGAGCAGGGTAAAGCGCAGTTCACCCATCAACTGGATGTGGGTTATCAGTTTCGGTCATGGACTTACCGTCCGATGAGGGGTATTCGATAGCTGTGAGTGGCTCGCGGACTTGCATCAGACACCTCGCTTGGGCGGCACTTTAGCACGCTCCGGGCCGAAGCGGCCAACATAAGTTCTGGCGCGATTGCCGGCCGCCAGTGAAAGTCTCTCAATAGGTAACTCGAAGAAAGTTGCGCCCGTTCGGGAGAAGGAGATTTTGATGAGGACGTTGCTTCAGGATTTGCGCTTCGGCGTTCGCACGCTGTGGAAGCGGCCGGGCTTTACGCTCGTCGCGGTGCTGGCGCTCGGCTTAGGGATCGCCGCGAACACGACGATCTTCGGCGCCATCAATGCGCTGCTGTTGAAGCCGTTCGCGTTCCGCGAGATGGACCGCCTCGTTTCCGTCTTCGAGACCGTGCCGCAGATCGGCGTCGAGTACGGCTCGGTCGCGCCGGCCAACTTCCGCGACCTGAGGAGTCAGACCACTTCGTTTGAGACGCTGGCCGCGAGCACCGGCTGGTCGGCGAACCTCACCGCGGATGATCGGCCCGAACGGATCACGGGCGCGGCGGTGACGCCGGGCTTCTTCGAGTTGTTCGGCGTCGGGATGAAACTGGGGCGCACTTTCGCCGCTGAAGAAGAACAGCCGGGGCGTGACGCGACCGTGGTCATCGGCGAAGACTTGTGGCGGCGGCGGTTCAACGCCGACCCGAACGTCGTGGGGCGCAGCGTCCGCATCAACGAAAGCAATTTCACGGTCGTCGGCGTCGCGCCCGAGGAGATGGCGTACCCGCGCGGCGGCACCGAGATGTGGCGACCATTCGTCTTCGACGAGGAGGACGTAAGGGATCGCGAGTCGCATTACCTGCGGGTGAGCGGGCGGTTGAAACCGGGCGTCAGCGCGGAGCAGGCGGCGGGCGAGATCGAGGCGTTGGCGCGCACGCTCGCCGGGCAGTTCCCGGAGACGAACGCGGGCCGGGGCTTGCGGGTGACGGGATTTCTTGAGAGGGAGACGGGGGGGCCGCGCCCGTACTTGCTAATCTCGCTCGGCGCGGTCGCTTTCGTGCTGTTGATCTCGTGCGCCAACGTGGCGAATCTGCTGCTGCTGCGCGCCGCCGAGCGCGGCCACGAGATCGCGGTGCGGACGGCGCTCGGCGCGAGCCGCTGGCGCGTCGTGCGGCAGTTGCTGACGGAAAGCGTCATGCTCGCGCTGGCGGGCGGGTTGACGGGACTGCTGTTAAGCATCTGGTTCATCGACGCGCTTCAAGCGGGGATGCCGGCGGACTTTGCGCGCCTCGTCAGCGGGTGGTCGAATCTCGGCGTCGATTGGAACGTGTTCGGCTTCACGCTGCTGCTGTCGCTCGCGACCGGACTCGTCTTCGGATTGGTCCCCGCGCTGCAAGCCTCGAAGACGGATTTGAACGAAGCGTTGAAAGAAGGCGGGCGCGGCGTCGGAGCCGGAAAGCAGGGGCGGGCGCGCAACCGAACGCGCAATCTGCTGGTCGTCGCGGAAGTCGCTTTGTCGCTCGTGCTGCTCGCCGGCGCGGGGCTGATGGTGCGGAGCTTCGTCAATCTGATGAGTGTCGATCCGGGTTTTCAGACCGGTAACGCGCTGACGTTCGGCGTCGCACTGCCTCGCTCGAAATACAAGGAAGCGGAACAGCGCTCTGGCTTCCAGCGACAATTGATCGAGCGGCTCGCAACACTGCCCGGCGTCTCCGGCGTCGGGGCGGTCAACAACCTCCCGCTCGGCTTCGATGGCTCGGATACTTTTTTCTGGCGCGACGGGCAGCCCGCGCCGCAGCCCGGTCAAGCGCCGCTCGCCAACGTCCAAGTGATTAGCGACGGCTACTTCGACGCGATGGGGATTCCGCTCCATGCGGGGCGCGCTTTCGACGCCCGCGACACGGCGCAGTCGCCGCCCGCGCTGATCGTCAACCGCGCGCTCGCGGAGAAGTATTTCAAGGGCGAAGACCCGCTCGGCCGCGGCCTGCGGCTGGGCAACGGCGACAAGCCGTACCAGATCGTCGGCGTCGTCGGCGACGTGCGCCACGAGCCATTCAGCGACAACCTGAGCATGGAGCCGGAGTTGGCCGTCTATCAGCCGCACGCGCAGAACGCTTGGAGCCAGATGACGTTCATCGTGCGCGCCGCCGCGGGGGGCGACGCCGCCGCGTTGGCCCCCGCCGTGCGGCGCGAGGTGCAGGCGATCGATAAGGACCAACCCATCTTCAGCGTGCTGACGATGGACCGAGTGTTTGCTATCTCGATGGCCCCGCAGCGCCTCTCTTCGTTCATGTTCGGCGGGTTCGCCTTGATCGCGCTCTTGATCGCGGCCGTCGGCATCTACGCCGTCATCGCCTACACGGTCGCGCAGCGGACGCACGAGATCGGCATCCGCATGGCTTTGGGCGCGCAGCGCGGCGACATCCTGAGCCTCGTCGTCGGGCAAGGCATGAAGCTCATTGCCTTCGGCATCGGCGCTGGCCTGCTCGCCTCGCTGGCCGTCACGCGCCTGATGGCGAGCATTCTCTACGACGTCAGCTCGACCGACTTCGTGACCTTCGCCGCCATCTCCATGCTGCTGGCGGGAGTGGCGGCGCTGGCCTGTTACGTCCCGGCCCGTCGCGCCGCGAAAATCGATCCGATGGAGGCGCTCAGATACGAGTGAGAGAGGCTTGAACTCGAATAACCTCGTGCCAAAACTCTATCACGAACTGGCGAGTTGGTGGCCTCTGCTTTCCCCTCCTGAAGATTATGCGGACGAGGCCGAATTTTTCCGGCGCGTGCTTTCGGAAGCAGGCCTGCCTCTCTCGCCGTCGCTCTTGGAATTGGGTTGCGGCGGAGGAAGCAACGCGGTCTATCTCAAAAAGGCTTTTGTGCAGGTGACGCTGACGGACATTTCAACGCAGATGCTGGCGGTAAGCCGCAGCCTCAACCCGGACTGTGAACACTTAGAAGCCGATATGCGGACGGCGCGGCTGGGGCGCGTTTTTGATGTGGTCTTCATCCACGACGCCATCGAGTACATGACGACGCCGGAAGATTTGCGCCGGGCAATAGAGACAGCCTTTATCCACTGCAAGCCGGGCGGCGCGGCTCTGTTTGTTCCCGACTATGTGCGTGAGACTTTTAAGCCATCCACCGACCACGATGGCGGAGATGGGGATCATCGAGCATTACGGTATCTCGAATGGAGCTATGACCCGGACGATAGAGATACCACGTACACGACAGACTACGTTTATCTCTTGCGGGAAGGTAATCAACCCGTGCGGGTCGAGCATGACCAACATCTCTGTGGGCTCTTCCCGCGGGCGGAGTGGTTACGCCTCTTGCGCGAAACAGGCTTTCAGGCAGAGATCATCCGGGATCAGTATGAGCGCGACCTATTCCTAGCGCGCAGATCAAAC
>JBOGOY010000303.1:0-5527 GCA_050748185.1 Pyrinomonadaceae bacterium | reverse complement strand
CCATAAAGGAGACTCATGGATCACCCTCAACCGCTACGTCCCCTCTTCCAAAGTCGAAGACAGCCTGTTCTGCAAGTCTTATTACTGAGTTCTTTCCTCGCTCTATGTGGATTCGGGATTTGGTCAGGCATGGCTCAGTCACAAGCGCATGAGAGAGTTGTGGAAGATAAAGTTCCAAAACATCTGCCCATTGAAATTAAGATTAGGAATGCTGACAAGGTAAAGAACCTGAATAATGAGGATTGGGTTCGTGACTTGGAGATTGAAGTTAAAAATAAATCAAATAAGCCGATTTACTTTCTGCCGGAAGTCAAATCTCCGAAAGGCAACAATATCGGATTTCCCTTACGTTATGGGAGGATCGAATTTGTTAAATTTGACACCCCTGTTATTTCGGAAGATGTGCCCATTCTGCCAAGTGAAGTGTATGTCTTCAAACTTGAAGAAAACCAAATCAGAGGCTGGCGGCGCTTTGCTGCTGAAAAACACGTATTGAGAGGGGGGCCAAGAAAACTTCAGATTTTATTTGCGGTGCTTAACTTCGGAGATGGTACAGGGTTTGACACCACAGAAGGTGTCCATATCAACATTCATGAGGAGCAAACAGCGAATGCTTCTTGTGTGGAACAAAAAACAGCAGAGATATTTTGGGGAACACATCCCTTCAATATTCAGCTTCAACTTTACCGGCAATCAACCAGCCGGTTTTTTTTCGCCTACTGAAGTTTATTAACGCTTCTAGTCTGAAGCCGTCCCTTCCGGATGTACGATGCCCGGGGACAGATTGCTCCTACCTCAGAAATGGAGTTTATTCCTGTGCGTGCGGGTCTGCTTCTTTCGCCGAGAACACGGGCACTGCTGACCCTAACGGCAGATGCTCTACGGTTTTAGATTTAGATGATCTTAGCTGCACAAATATTTATGGCAATATTTTATATTGCTCTAATTCCGTCAGGCGGCTCTGTTCAGGGACACCAACGCCAACACCAGATGAATCTCCGACGCCCCCATCCACGCCGACGCCCTGCCCTTCGCCTTCGCCAACGCCCCTGCCGTGCCCCTCGCCTCAGCCTAGCGACTGCGCCGTGTGCGAACCTATACCTCAACCAAGCGGTATTTGCACCCCGCAACGCTCCGACTGGTTTCACCCGCTCGGCTGCCCGACGCCGGAACCGACGCCGACGCCGATTCCGTGTAATCCAAGTGAAGAGTATCTATTCTGGTGTTCCCAAGAGCGTTACCCCATGGATTGGGAAGCGTGTTTCTGTGGTCCTTCGCCAATTATCATTGATGTGCTCGGTAACGGGTTTGACCTGACGGATGCGGCCGGCGGGGTCGAGTTTGACATCAACGCCGATGGAGCCTTAAACCATGTCTCGTGGACGCGGGCAAACTCAGACGATGCTTGGCTGGCGCTGGACCGGAATGGAAACGGCTTGATTGATGACGGCTCAGAGTTGTTTGGTAACTTTACGCTTCAGCCAGAGCCTGCTGCCGGGCAAGACAGGAACGGCTTCCTTGCTCTGGCCGAGTTCGACAAGCTGAAGAATGGCGGTAACGGCGACGGCTGGATAGGCCCACGGGATGCTATTTTCAACTCGCTTCGGCTGTGGCAGGACTTGAACCACAACGGCATCTCCGAGCCGAATGAGCTACACTCGTTGCGCGCACTTGACGTGCTACGCTTAGACCTCGACTATAAAGAATCAAGGCGAGTGGACCAGCACGGCAACCAGTTTAAATACCGCGCGAAAGTCCGAGACGCACGGGGCGCTCATGTCGGCCGCTGGGCGTGGGACGTGTTCCTTGTTAGCAGGCCGTAAGCCGTTTGTCTGAGTTCGCTAAAGCAAGCCGCCCGAAAGTCTTCACAGACCTTCGGGCGGTTTTGTTCGTTGAAGCGAAGACGTCCACATAGGGCAAACGCACAGGCGGTTTGACAAACATGGCTTTTCGTCTAGGCTACCCCTTCGCCGGTTCATCTGGCAGTTCGTTTAACTCAAAAGCACAAGTGGAGGCCGCAACAACCTACAACGCGCTCGCGTGGCGCGCTGGGCGGGCGACTTGCTTTGACGGGAAAGACAAACAAGCGCGTGCTAATTGCGACTGTGCAGGTGCCTTTCATCCGCGGCGGCGCGGAATCACACGCCGAGGGTTTGCGCGACGCGCTGCTTGATGCCGGGCACGAGGCCGAGATCGTGGCCGTTCCTTTCAAGTGGTATCCGCCCGAGAAAATCCTCGATCATATGCTGGCGTGCCGGCTGCTCGATCTGACGGAGGTCGCGGGCACGCCGGTCGATCTGCTGATCGGGTTGAAGTTTCCCGCTTATCTCATCCCGCACCCGAACAAAGTGCTCTGGATTCTGCACCAGCACCGCTCGGCTTACGAACTGTGGGACCACCCCCGCTACCGCGACATTATCGACTGGCCGCAGGGCTTAGAAATCCGCGACGCCATCCGGCAGGCCGACCGCCGCCTGATCCCAGAGGCGCGGGCCATCTATGCCAACTCGCAAAACGTCGCCCGCCGGCTCGCACAGTTTTGCGACGTGCGGGCCGAACCGCTCTACCATCCGCCGCCCCGTGCCGGTGAGTTCTATTGCGCGGAGGCGGAAGACTATCTCTTTTTCCCGAGCCGGCTGTGCCTGCCCAAACGCCAGTCGCTCGTGCTTGAGGCGCTCTCGCACACGAAACGACCCGTGCGAGTGTTGTTCGCCGGAGCCGCTGACCACGCTTCGATCACAGAGGAGTTGAACACGCTCGCCGAGAAACTAAGATTAAAGCGGCGCGTTGAATGGCTGGGCCACATCTGTGATGAAGAGAAGCGGCGGCTCTATGCCAACTCCTTAGCCGTCATCTACCCGCCGTTTGACGAGGACTTCGGCTACGTCACGCTGGAGGCGATGCTCGCTTCAAAAGCGGTGCTGACCTGCCGGGATTCAGGCGGGCCGTTGGAGTTTGTCGCCGACGGCGAGACGGGACTGGTGGCCGACCCGACGCCGGAGAGCTTGGCGGCGGCGCTGGACCAATTGTGGCTGAAGCGGAATGAGACCGCGCGGATGGGTGTGGCGGGGCGTGCCCTCTACGACCGAATGGAGATCACTTGGCCGCGCGTCGTCGAGAAACTACTGTCATGAGAGTCAACTGGTTTTCGCCGCTGCCGCCTGCCAGTACGGGCATCGCGCATTACGCCGCGCGGCTGTTGCCCGCGCTCTCGGCGCGCGCCGAAGTCGTCGTGTGGACGGATCAGCCGAAGTGGGACCAACGCGCGTTGGCCGGCGTGTCGGTGCGCCGCTACCGGCCGGGGCAGTTGCCGTGGAACGAACTCAACCGTACCGACCTGACCGTCTATCACATCGGCAACAACCACATCTTTCACGGCGCGATCTGGCAGGTCAGTCAACAACACCCCGGCCTCGTCGTTCTGCACGATTGGTCCCTCCACCAACTCTTCTACCACATCTACGCCGAGCAGGGGCGTTCGCTTCACCCTTATCTCGAACAGATCGGGAAATACTACGGCGACGAGGCGCGGCGCGACGTGACGGGCCGCCTCTCGCACCTCGAACAGCACATCTACCACCTTTCGGAGCGTTACCCGCTGACGACGCTCGCGCTGGAAAACTCTCTCGGGGCCGTGGCGCACACGCCCGAAGCGTTCGCTCGGTTGCGGCGCGAGAATCGCTGGCCGGTCACTTACGCGCCGCTACCGTTTCCCGCCGCGCCGCGCCGCGCATCATCTGAAGGCAACGGACGCTTTACCGCCGACGGACCACCCTATGGCCTGATCATCTTCGGCTATCTCGGCCGCAACCGGCAACTTAACGCCGTCCTCAGAGCGCTGGCCGAGTTCCCGCGCCGCGCCGAGTTCCGCCTCGACATCTGCGGCGAGTTGGTTGACCGAGAGTACTGGAAGGAACTGCTCGGCGCGCTAGGGCTGAAGCCGCTGGTCCGCCTGCGCGGCTTCGTGCCGGAAGCGGAACTCGACGCCGCGCTCGCCTCGGCCCATCTCGCCATCAACCTGCGCCACCCGACGATGGGCGAGGCGTCGCTTAGTCAACTACGCCTCTGGTCCCACGCGCTGCCGAGTCTCGTCAGCCATGCCGGCTGGTACGCTTCGCTGCCGGCCGAGGCGGTCGCGTTCGTCAGGCCGGGCACAGAGGTCGAAGACGTGCACGCGCACCTCGATGCGTTTCTCGCGGACCCCGCGCGCTTCAAACGGATGGGCGAGCGCGGGCGGCAGCTTCTCGAACTGGAGCACTCGCCCGAAGCTTACGCCGATAGCCTGCTCGCCGCGGCACGACTCGCCCAAGACTTTCGACCGCAGTGGGCGGCCCGCTTTCTCGCCGGGCGCGCAGGCGCGGCGCTCGGTGCGCTCGGCGGCGCAAAGGGACCAAGCGCCTTAGCAGCCGAGAGCGCGGGCCGGCAGATTTACGAGTTGTTCGGCAGTCAAAGCGGAGAGCGCGAGCAGGGGACGACAGCTAATGCTCCGTGGTCGGACGGGTCATTGCAGAAGAGCGTGAGCCGTTACTGACGCCGCGCGCTCCGCGTTCTTATGCGACTTCTGGCGAAAGTCTATTGCGAGGTAAGATTTGCCACCGGGGTCACAGAGCGCACAGAGCGAAATGATGAATGAAAGGCCGGATGCTTTTTTCTCATCACGCATCACTTCGCATGTTGCCCTCTGTGTGCTCTGTGACCTCTGTGGCTCAGACTTTTGCTAGAGGTCTATTGGTTACGTTCGTGTCTGGCAAAAAGGTGACATGATTCCAGCCCAAGCAGCCCGCCGCGCCGTCTGGCGACCGCTGTGGCAGTTGCCGCGGCGATCCGAACTGGTGTGGTCGCTCGCCCGGCGCGAGATCGCCGCGCGCTACCGCGGCTCGGTCATCGGCCTCGTGTGGGTGGCGCTGACGCCCGCCGTGATGATCGCGATCTACACCTTCATCTTCGCCGAAGTCTTCGGGGCGCGCTTTGGCGAGCGCGGCTCGCCGTGGGATTACGCGCTTTACCTCTTCTGTGGGCTGCTGCCGTGGACGGCCTTTCAGGAGACGACGCAGACCTCGGCCGGCGTCATCGTCGCGCAGTCGAACCTCGTCAAGCGCGTCGTCTTCCCACTTGAGGCGCTGCCGGCGGCGCAGGCGCTCGCGGCGCTCGCCACACAGTTGTTCGGCACGGTTGTGCTGCTCGCCGCGACCTTCATCATCCAGCGCGAACTGCACCCCACGCTGCTCTGGCTGCCGGTTCTGTTGGTCCCCCAACTGCTCGCGATGCTCGGCGCGGCGTGGCTGGTGGCGTCGCTCGGCGTGTTTCTGCGCGACACGGGGCAGGCCGTCGGCCTCTTGCTGATGGCGTGGATGTTTTTGACGCCGATCATCTACCCCGAACAGGCCGTGCCAGAACGCTACCGCGCGCTCATCTCGGCCAACCCCTTCACGCCGCTCGTCCGCGGCTACCGCCGCATCCTGCTCGAAGGCGCGCCGCCCGACTGGGCCGGACTCGCCTATTTCGCCCTCTTCGCCATCCTCCTCTT
>JBOGOY010000302.1:0-5579 GCA_050748185.1 Pyrinomonadaceae bacterium | reverse complement strand
GGGGTTTACCAAAGCCTTCCGCGAATATAAGCACGAACTCAAGGCCCATCGGACGGAGGCTTAACCCGAACTCCGAAAGGCTAAAAGCAGAAGGGCGGCGGCTCCCGACGGAGTCGCCGCCCTTCTTTGCTACCGCCTTTGGTCGCACTTACCGTTTGCGTGAGTTCGATGTGAGAAGGGTTCGTCGGAATGTCGGCGGCTGTGCCGCTCGCGCCTTTACGTAAAACTTACGTTACTGCTGCTTCGCTTTCATCTCGCCCAGTTCCTTTTCCAGCGACTCGATCTCCATCTGCACGCCGCGCTTCTGCCTCGGATCGCTGAGCTTCTCGACCGACTTCTTCAAAGCCATCAAGTGCGCCGTCTTCAAAGCCTGCTGGGCCGTCACTTTCACGTCGGGTTCGACGCCCGTGCCTTCCCAGTTGGTCTTAGTGATGGGATTGATGGCGCGGCCCGTGGGGACGAACATCTGGAAGTGTTCGCCGACGCGGAAACCGCCGCCGGGGTGTGCGCCGCCGCCGGTCGCCTCGCCGACGACGGTCGCGCGCTTGAGGCTCTTCAGGTTGTAAGTGAATTCTTCGGCGGCCGAGAAGGTGCGATTGCTCGTCAGAACGTACACGTCTTTGTTCATGTAGCGTTTGCCGGGCACGTCCTTCAGCGTCCAGAACTCTTCGGTGCGGTCGCCCTCGCGCCAGTAGAGGCTGTTGAGGTGGACGGGTTCAGCGCCGAACAGGTAGGAAGAGATAAGCCGGACCATGCCGGGTTGGCCGCCGCCGTTCTGCCGCAAATCAAAGATTAGCGCGTCGGTGTTGGCGAGAAAGTTCAACGCGGCGGCGACCGTCTCGGCGCCGGCTTCGGCGTCCATGAAGCCGCGCAGATCGATGTAGCCGACGTTGCCGGGCAGACGTTCGACGCGCTCGAAGCCGTGGTTGACGCGGTTAGCAAACTGGCGGAAGCGCTCGCGCTCTTCGGCTGACGGCCCGCTGCGTCGCCCTTCGTCTGCCGGGAGTTTTTCGGCGGAATGGCGGACGCGCAGATGCTTGTCACGGCTGACAGCTTGCAGGTGCTCGGTCAGTGTGCGCGCCAACTCCGCGGCGCTGGTGATCTGTTCGTACTCTTTCCTGCCCATGCGCTCGCGGATGGACGATTCCATGTTCTTCGCCACTTCGGGGAAGACGTAGGATTCGTTCAGACGCTTGAGGACGCTGTCGATGACTTGGCCCCTTGCGGCGGCGTCGATCTGGATGTCAGGTTCGTTCATCGGGCGTTGCTGGGCGACGGCTGAGAGGGCGAGCGTTAACGCCGCGAGCAGACAGGGCACAGCCAGAGTTGTCATTCTTCTCATTAACTAATTCCTCCAGAATTATTGACCCGTTGCCCGTATCGCGGCGGATGAACGCGCGGGCAGAAGAGCGTGTGATGGCGAAACTGCTGAAACGCAGTCTGAATTACGGGCGACGGGCCGTTTAGTTCCGGAAATTGCGCCGGTCGGGGGCGTGCGGTAACATCAAGGTTCGTTTTCACCAACCGACATACGTCACCCAGTTATCACGCCGCAAAGGAGACCTCCGAAGATGTCTGAAGACCGACGTAACGCGACGCTCGCCGAAGTTGATCCGTTAATCAGCCGTGCCGTGGACGACGAAGTGCGCCGGCAGGCCGAAGGTCTGGAACTGATCGCCTCGGAGAATTTCGTCAGCGAGGCCGTGCTCGAAGCGATGGGCTCGGTCTTTACGAACAAGTACGCGGAAGGCTATCCGAAAAAGCGTTACTACGGCGGCTGTGAGTTTACGGACGTAGTCGAGCAGGCGGCGATCGATCGCGCGAAAGAAATCTTCGGCGCGGACCACGCCAACGTCCAGCCACACTCAGGCGCGCAGGCCAACATGGCCGTCTATCTCGCGGCGATCGGGTACGGCGACACGATCCTCGGCATGAATCTCTCGCATGGCGGCCACCTGACGCACGGCCACCCGATGAATTTTTCCGGCATCAGCTACAAAGTCGTCGAGTACGGCGTCTCGCCCGAAACCGAACAGATCGACTACGACGCGCTGCAACGTCTCGCCGAAGAGCACCGCCCCGCTATGATCGTCTGCGGCGCTTCGGCGTATCCACGAATTATTAACTTCGAGCGCATCGGCGAGATCGCCCGCGCGGTCGGCGCGAAAGTGATGGCCGACATCGCGCACATCGCCGGCCCCATCGCCGCCGGTCTGCACCCGTCGCCCGTGCCGCACGCGGATTTTGTGACCACAACCACGCACAAGACTCTGCGCGGCCCGCGCGGCGGACTCATCCTGTGCCGCGAAGAGCACGCCAAAGAGATCGACCGGAAAGTATTCCCCGGCGTGCAGGGTGGCCCGCTGGTCCACATCATCGCGGCGAAGGCCGTCGCGTTTGGCGAAGCCTTGCGCGAAGACTTCAAAGAGTATCAGCGGCAGATTCTCAACAATGCGAAGGCGCTCGCGGCGGAGCTTCAAGCGCAGGGTTTTCGCCTCGTCTCCGGCGGCACGGACAACCACCTGATGCTGGTGGACGTGTTCATGGGGGGCCGTGGTGTGACCGGCAAAGTCGCCGAAAAGGTGCTCGAAGCGGCTCTCATCACCGCCAACAAGAACACCATCCCCTTCGACACCAACTCGCCCTTCACCGCCTCCGGCATCCGTCTGGGGACGCCCGCGCTAACCACGCGCGGCATGAAGGAAGACGAGATGCGGACGGTCGGCCGCCTCATCGCCGAAGTCCTCCGCGCGCCAGAGTCGGAAGAAGTGCGCGGTAAAGTGAAACGCGAAGTCGCCGAACTCTCATCCAAATTCCCGCTTTACGCGAAGCGCCTCAAGGAGCGTGCGCCAGAGTCGGAGGCGATCGGCGCGGACTAAATCGAATACGACATCGAAACAGAGAAACAACAGCATCCACGAAACGACACGAACCAACACGAAGCACAACACACGAAAGCTGAATGCTGTTTCGTGTCGTTTCGTGGATCGGCTTTAGGGCTTGTGTCCTAATCGCATCAAGACTGATTTAGCGGCAAGTACCCGCTGTTTCACCAGTCATTGTTCAAAGATGGAAAAAATTTTCGGGCGCGGAGGCCTCATCGCGCTCTCACACCCCGACTACGAATACCGGCCCGGCCAAGTGAAGATGGCCGAGGCGGTGATGCGCGCATTCGACGACCGGCGGCACCTGCTGGTCGAGGCGGGGACGGGGACGGGGAAGACCCTCGCCTACCTCGTGCCGGCGATCGCAGCAGCGGTGGGCCGGGGCGAGCGCGTCGTCGTCTCGACGGGGACCAAGAACTTGCAGGAGCAGTTGATGGAGAAAGACATCCCTTTCCTCCAGCGCGTGCTCCCGAAAAAGTTCACCGCCGCCTACATGAAGGGGCGCGGCAATTACGCCTGCCTCCACCGCGTCAAGCGCGCCGAGTCGGCCCCGATCCTCGACGGCCTCGATGACATTGACCACTTCGAGGAAGTCCGTCACTGGACCAGAGAGTCCGCTACCGGCGACCGCGCCGAACTGACCGGACTTCCCGAAAACCTCTCCTTCTGGCGGCACATCGACGCGCGCTCCGAAATCTGCCTCGGCCAGAAGTGCCCTGACTATGACGCTTGTTTCATCACACGGATGCGGCAGCGCGCGCAGGAAGCCGACATCGTCATCGTCAACCATCACCTCTTCTTCGCCGACCTCGCGCTCAGGGGCGGCGAGTACGGTCAAGTGTTGCCCGATTACTCGGCCGTCATCTTTGACGAAGCACATCAGATCGAGGACGTGGCGGCCGACTATTTCGGCGCGCAGGTGTCGAACTACCAGATCGAAGACCTGCTGCGCGACCTGCAACAGCTTCCCATCACGAACGTCGAGGCGAACAGGGAACTGACGAAAGCCGCCGGGCGCGTCGTGCGCTTCGCGGATTACTTTTGGATGGGCTTTAAAGAGGGCCGCGGCGGCGAAGATGGCCGTCAGCCCATTCTGCCCGGTACGTTCGCGCGCAAAGGGCGCGGGGGCGACATCGAGGCGACGCCGCTCGGCGACTCTTACTTGAAACTCGACGGCGCGCTGCAACGCATGGAGGTGACGCTCGACGCGCTCGCGGAGCAGCCGCCGGAAGTGGACAATCTGCTGCGCCGCGTGCGCGAGTTGCGGTTCAATTTGCAATTCATCGTCGCGGGCGACGACCGCAGCTTCGTCTACTGGGTGGAGCGGCGCGGGCGCGGGACGTTCCTGCACGCCTCGCCGATCGACGTGTCGAGCTTGTTGCAGGACAAGCTGTTCGGGAAGGTCGAGACGGTCGTCCTCACTTCGGCGACGCTGGCGAGCGCGGGTAGCTTCAATTTCGTGCGCGAGCGGCTCGGGCTGGAGGCGGAGAAGACTGCGGAACTCGTCGCGCCGTCGAGCTACGATTACCAGCAGCAGACCGTGCTGTATCTGCCGGCGCGGATGCCAGACCCGCGCTCGCCGCAGTGGGCCGAGGCGGCGGCGGCGGAAGTGATCCGCATTCTGGAGGCGACGCGGGGGCGCGCCTTCGTCCTCTCGACATCACTCAGCGGAATGCGTTCCCTCTACGAGCGCGTCGCGCCGGAGGTGGATTTCCAGTGTCTCGTGCAGGGCGAGGCGGCTAAGTCGGCGCTGCTCGAACGTTTCCGCCAGACGCCGAACGCGGTGCTGTTCGCCACGTCGAGTTTCTGGCAGGGCGTGGACGTGCGCGGCGAGGCGCTTTCCTGCGTCATCATCGACAAGCTGCCGTTCGCCGTCCCGACCGATCCGGTCGTCGCCGCGCGCCAGCGCTTCATCGAAGACGCGGGCGGATCGAGCTTTTACGAGTACAGCATCCCGCAGGCGATCATCACCTTGAAGCAGGGTCTCGGCCGCCTCATCCGCGGCGCGACCGATCGCGGTGTGCTGTCAGTGCTGGACCCGCGCCTGCGGACGCAAGCTTACGGCCGCCTCTTCCTGCAAAGTCTTCCACCCTGCCGCGTCACCAGTGACTTGGCGGAAGTGGCGGAGGTGTTCGAGTCCGAAGTCCAAAGTTCAAAGTCGAAGGTCGAGCCGGCCTTTTGATCTGTTTCGCTGTGCCTTACGGAGCCGTCGCTGTCAACTTGAGACTTTGGACTTTGGACTTTAGACTTTGGGCCTATGAGCGGAATGTTTGAAGTGATGATCGAGCGCCACTTTTCGAGCGCACACCAGTTGCGCGGCTACAGGGGCAAGTGCGAGAACCTGCACGGGCACAACTATAAGATCGAGATTTTCGCGCGCGGGCGCGAGCTTGATCATATCGGGCTGTTGGTGGACTTTGGCGAGTTGAAGGAAGCGGCCGACGAAGTAGTCCAGTATCTCGACCACCGCAACATCAACGAACTACCACCGTTCGACGTGGAGTTGAATCCTTCGGCCGAGAATCTGGCGCGCTATATTCTGGAGCGCGTCGGGGCGCGGGTGGGTGACGAGCGGGTGCAGGTCTATAAGGTGCGTTGCTACGAGACGCCGACCAGCGTGGCGACTTATCAACTCGGCTGAGTTGCCGGCCTGAAGTGTGGTATCAAGCAGGAGGGCGGCGAGGGGCTTATCAC
>JBOGOY010000301.1:0-5595 GCA_050748185.1 Pyrinomonadaceae bacterium | reverse complement strand
GATGACTACCGACTTCGACGCCGGCGTGTTGCTCTTTTCCGCGACGTGACGGACGGGGACCAGCACGTTCGTCTCGGGAAAGTACGTCGCGGCGCAGCGGCGCGGGATGCTGAAGGGGACGACGATAAAGCGGCGCGCTCTGCGTCGCTCGCCCTCGAAGTGACTGACGAGATCGACGATTTGACCCTCTCGTAATCCGGCCTCGCGGACGTCTTCCGGGTTGAGAAAGACGACGCGCCGCTCGTTGTAGATGCCGCGGTAGCGATCGTCGAGGCCGTAGATAGTCGTGTTGAACTGATCGTGGCTGCGAATGGTCATCATCAGGAACTGACCGGGCGCGAGTTCGTGGCGCGGCAGTTCGTGGGCGGTGAAGCGCGCCTTGCCGGTCGCGGTTTTGAAGACGCGCTCGCGCACAGGGTTCGGCAGGTAAAAGCCGCCGGGCTGTCGCACCTTCTGGTTATAGTCTTCAAAGCCGGGAATGGCGCGCGAAATCGCATCGCGGATGAGTCCGTAATTACCAGCCATCCCTCGCCAATCAATTTCACTTCTCTTACCAAGCGTCGCCCGCGCCAGCCCGGCAACGATGCCCACTTCACTCCGCAACTCGGCCGAAGCCGGCGCGAGGTTTCCGCGCGAAGCCTGCACCACGCCCATCGAATTCTCGACACTGACAAACTGCTCGCCCCCGACCTGCACGTCCGTCTCGGTGCGGCCGAGGCACGGCAGGATCAAAGCCTGCTCGCCCGTGATGAGGTGTGCGCGATTGAGTTTCGTCGAGACGTGCGCCGTCAGACGGCAGCGCGAAAGCGCGCGGGCCGTGTATTCGGTGTCAGGCGTAGCGGAGAGGAAGTTGCCGCCCATCGCGAAGAAAACTTTGGCGCGGCCGTCGTGCATCGCCTTGATCGCCTCGACCGTGTCGAAGCCGTGGCGGCGCGGCGGCTCGAAGTTGAACTCACGTGCGAGCGAATCAAGAAACGATTCGGGCGGGCTTTCCCAAATGCCCATCGTGCGATCGCCCTGCACGTTGCTGTGACCGCGCACCGGGCAGACGCCCGCGCCCGGCTTGCCGAGTTGGCCGCGCAGCAACAGCAGATTGACGATCTCCTGTACGTTTGCCACCGCGTTTTTGTGCTGCGTCAGCCCCATCGCCCAGCAGACGATGGTGCGGTTCGAACGCATCAACACTTCGGCCGCCTCGCGAATCTGCTCGCGTGTGATGCCGCTCTGCTCGACGATCTCTTCCCAACCTATTTGGTTTAGGGCCGCGCGGAAATCATCGAAGCCGTCCGTATGCTCGCGGATGAAATCATGATCGAGCACTTCGCCGGGGCGGCGTGCTTCCTCTTCGAGCAACTCTTTCATGACGCCTTTGAGGAGCGCCACGTCGCCGTTGATGCGGACTTGCAGAAACAGGTCGGAGAGTTGCGTCCCACTCCCCAACATGCCGAAGACTTCCTGCGGGTGCTTGAAGGCGTTGAGGCCAGCTTCGGGCAGCGGGTTGACGTGGACGATGCGGCAGCCGCCACGCTTGGCCGCCTGCAAAGTCGTCAGCATCCGCGGGTGATTGGTCCCCGGATTCTGGCCGATGATAAAGATAGCCTCGGCCTCGGCGAAGTCTTCGAGCCGCACTGTGCCTTTGCCGACGCCGATCGTCTCAGAGAGGCCGCGGCCGCTCGATTCGTGGCACATGTTCGAGCAGTCCGGCAAGTTATTGGTCCCATATTGACGCACGAATAATTGGTACAGAAATGCAGCCTCGTTGCTGGTCCGCCCAGAGGTGTAGAAGATCGCCTCGTCGGGCGACGCAAGCGCGTTCAGTTCCGCGGCAATGAGTTTGAACGCCTCGTCCCAACTGATCGGCTCGTAATGTTCCGCGCCGCGCCGCAAGAGCAGCGGATGCGTCAGCCGGCCCTGCTTGCCGAGCCAATGGTCGGATTGTCTGGACAGTTCAGAGACGCCCCACTCGCGGAAGAATTCGGGCGTGACGCGCTTCGTCGTCGCTTCTTCGGCGACGGCTTTCGCGCCGTTCTCGCAGAACTCGGCGGGCGGCCGCTCGCCGTCAGGGTCGGGCCACGCGCAGCCCGGACAATCGAAACCCTCTTTCTGGTTGATGCGTAGCAACGTCTTCAAACTGCGCCCGACGCCCATCTCCCTGACCGAATGTCTGATGGACGAGATGACGGCCGGCAACCCGCCCGCCGACTGTTGCGCCGGTTCGACGCGCAGGAGGCCAGTGAGCGCTTCCGGAGGTTGCGCGCTTCTCGCATCTTGAGCCGTCGGTCGAGCAATGTCTGCGCTCTTCTCTTCCGGCATCCCCGGCTCTGCCTGCAAACCACCCGCAACTTCTTCAACTGCCGCGCGTGTGTGTTCCGCGGTCGCGCCCTCAAGAGGTTCAGGTGTCGCCGTCGTCGTCAAGCGCTTTTCTTCTTGGTGCGTTTGTCTGATCATGTCGTCGTCCTGTCGCCTGCTGTCATCATACCGCAGACGCGGCGACTGCGTTCAGTCGCCCGCCCTCGGAAGTCCGCAAAAATTGTATTTGCTCAGCGCCACAAGGACAGGGTATATCAGACGCTCGGGTCTCATCATTCTTCACGAGTTGAGTCAGATGAAGCTTCCGTTCACCGCAGAGACGCAGTGGGACGCAGAGACAAATTTTATCTCCGCGCCCCTCTGCGAGTCTCCGCGACTCTGCGGTGAAAATGAATAGACCTTGTCAGTCGCCATGCTTAGCTTGTTCCTGAAATTTACCCTTGAAGGAAACCAAAGATGACCTTTCGCACCCTACCCTACCGCTCCAGCCTCGCGCTGTTCACAGACCTGTACCAGTTAACGATGGGGCAGGTTTATTGGGCCGAGGGAATGGCCGAGCGCGAGGGCGTGTTTCACCATTTCTACCGCGTCAACCCGCAGGGCGGCGGCTATGTCGTGGCCTGCGGCCTTGAACTGCTCGTTGACTATCTCTCCAACCTGCGTTTCGGCGAAGAAGACATCAACTTCCTCGCCGCTATTCCCGGCAACGACGGCCAACCCATCTTCCGGCCCGAATACCTCGATTACTTGCGGCGGCTCGAATTCAATTGCGACGTGGACGCCGTGCCTGAGGGCACCGTGATGTTCCCGCACGAACCTCTGGTGCGCGTGCGCGGGCCGCTCTTACAGGCGCAACTCATCGAGACGGCGCTGCTCGCCCTCTTGAACTACTCGACGGCCGTCGCCACCTCCGCCGCTCGCATCGCGTGGGCCGCCGGCGACACGCCCGTCTTCGACTTCAGTCCACGCCGCGCCCCCGGTCTCGACGGCTCTCTGACCGCGACGCGCAGCGCCTACGTCGGCGGCTTTGCCGGCACCTCGAGCGTCTGGGCCGCACACCAACTTGGTCTGCCGCCGCAAGCTTTGAAAGGCACGATGGCGCACAGCCTCGTGATGAGCTTCGACGCAGAGCCGGAAGCCTTCGAGGCTTACGCGCGCTGGATGCCGAACAACTCGCTGTTCCTTGTGGACACCTACGGCACGATTGACGGCGTCCGCCACGCGATCAAGGTGGGATTGAAACTGCGCGCCGAGGGTTTCGAGATGCTCGGCGTCCGACTAGACTCGGGCGATCTCGCGCGGTTGTCGCGCCGCGCCCGACGGATGCTTGATCAGGCCGGATTCACGAAGGCGGCCATTATCGCCAGCAACGATCTCAACGAATTCCTGATCCAGAGCCTGCGGACGCAGGACGCGGCGATCACCGTCTGGGGCGTCGGCACAAAGCTGTTGGTCCCCTCGCTCGGCGGAGTTTACAAACTCTCGGCACTCCGCGAACCCGATGACCGGTGGGAACCGAAGATCAAGCTCTCGGACCAACTGCTCAAGGTCTCGATCCCCGGCACCCTACAGGTCCGCCGCTACCGCACGCTCAACGCGAACGTCGCCGACTGCATCTACGACGAGCGCACCGATCTTACAGAGGGCGGCACGATGATCAACCTACTGGACCAGACCAAGCAGATGTCTTTGCCGCGCAACACTGAAACGCACGATCTGCTGGTCCCCGTGATGCGCGCCGGCCGTCTGGTCTACGAACTGCCGTCGCTCGCCGACATCCGCCAGCGCCGCATGGTCGAACTCAACTTCGTCTCCGACGCCACCAAGCGCTTCGACAACCCTGACGTGTACCGCGTCGGCTTGGAAAAGTCGCTCTACCTCCTGCGCCAGCAAATGATCGTCGAACGGCGCGGCGTGAGCGACTGGGAAGAGGAAGCGGTCTGAGACCGAAGTAGCCAGTAGCCAGTAGTCAGTAGCCAGTAGAAAACATTTCGACGTGACTGGCGGCTCGGTTGCTGAGGCCAACTATCGGCTGAGTCAATTCCTACTGGCTACTGGCTACTTTTATCGGAGGTGCATTGTGATGACTCGAAAAGTGTCGCTGCTCATTATCGATCCGCAGGTTGATTTCTGTGATCCACAGCGGGGCGCGCTCTACGTGCCCGGCGCGGAAGAGGACATGCGACGTCTGGCGGCGATGATCCGCCGAGGCGGGGACCAGTTCGATGCGATCCACGTCACGCTCGACTCGCACCACTACGTCCACATCGCGCACCCCGTCTTTTGGCGCGACCGTGAAGGAAATCAACCTCCGCCCTTCACGCGCATTACTCTCGCGGAAGTCGAACAAGGCGCGTGGACGCCTGCCCGTTCCGAACTGCGCGAGCGCGCTCTCGCCTACGTCCGCCGCCTCGCGGAGAACGCGCGCTACGAGTTGACCATCTGGCCCCCGCACTGCCTCATCGGCAGCCCCGGTCACAACGTCTTCCCCGAACTGTACGCCGCCCTGCTCAAATGGGAGCAACATTACGCCGTCGTGGACTACGTGCCGAAGGGCAGCAACCTCTACACTGAGCACTACTCCGCCATTCAAGCCGACGTGCCCGACCCGGAAGACCCTTCAACCCAACTGAACCGCGGCCTGATCGATAAACTCGAATCAGCCGACCTGATCGCCGTCGCCGGCGAAGCGCGCACACACTGTCTCTCCCACACCGTCCGCGACCTCGTCAACAACCTGAGCGACCCGGCCCACGCCTCCAGACTCGTCCTACTCACCGACGCCACGAGCGACATCCCCGGCTTCGAGACGTGCGCCGCCGACTTCATGCGCGAGATGCGCGAACGCGGGCTGAAATTTTCGACGACGACCGAGTTCAGCGTCTGAGTCAACAACGGTGCGGCGAAAGCGTGGTTGAATCGAATGAGTGTTGATCACACGCTGAATCTGCGTATTATCAGGACTGATTCGGGTTAATCAATAGTTGGGCTACGGGGTAGTTTTAACTTATGAAAGCAGGAAAGCGAGAGCGGAAAGTTTCCAGTTTGGAAGCAAGGGATAAAGAACTCTGGTCAATCGAAAGCGGCTTGCGTAGCCTTGCTGATTATCTTGAGCGCCTACTAACTCGCAGGCATGAACTTTCGGAGAGGCGGGATCGTGGTCTCTCGGCTTTTGATCGGAAAGTTCACGAGTCCAAAATTGGGTGGTGGTTCAATGAGGGGAGATAAAGAGCAGTCGCAGATTTACGCGGATCGACGCGGATCAGGAAATCAAATGTTTTAATC
>JBOGOY010000300.1:0-5595 GCA_050748185.1 Pyrinomonadaceae bacterium | reverse complement strand
CGCCTTCGCTGCGCTCATCCTTTACTACAGCGACTTCGCCGGCGCGAACAAGTACGTCAAATTCGACGCGCACCACGACGTGCTCGTCGGGACGGTTGTCACCTACGCCGTAGCGCTCGTCTTATCAGTTCTGATCCTGTGGCTCTTCGGGCGTTTTGACGGGCTGCCGCTGGTGGGCTGCCTCGCGCAGACGGTGGTGCTGGGCGTGGCGGCGACGATGGGCGCGGCGGCGGGGAGATTGTTGCTGCAATGACAAAGGTGGAGAAGAACTGGCTGGAGTGGACCGTCTTCGGCGCGAGCCTCTGCCTCGTGTTGGGCGTGCTCACTTACCTCGGGTACGAAGCGATCAAGACCGGCGACCGGCCGCCGAGCATCGAGGTGCGCCTCGGCGCGCCGGCGCAGGCGGCGCAGGGCTACATGGTGCCCGTCGCGGCCGTCAACCGCGGGGACCAGCCGGCCGAGGGCGTCACCGTCGAGGTCACGCTGGAAGCGGCCGTCGGCGGCGCGGTCGCCGAGCGCGGCGAGGTCGTCTTCGCCTTCTTGCCGCGCAGCGCGACGCGCGAAGGCTGGGTTACTTTCCACACGGAGCCGCGGGCGGCATTGCTGAAGGCGCGCGTGCTGGGGTATGAAAAACCCTGAGCGGCGTCGTCAGGCGAGCAACAGCGCACCACGTCGCAGCGGCAACGTGCGGAAGTCGTGAAGAGTTTGTGAACGGCCTGCGGATAATGACTCGAAAGGGGGAAGCAATCATGTCACAGCAGATCGCCGAAAGATTCGTTGATGCGCTCGGGCGTCTTGAAGCGGAGCGCGACCTCGATGCGATGGCCGCGCTCTACGCCGCAGAGGCCGAGATCGGAAACGTCGTCTCACCCGACAAATTCAAGGGGCCAGAGGGCGCACGCGAGTTCTGGCAAAAGTACCGCGACACGTTCGGCGAAGTGCGCTCGACGTTTCGCAACCGGGCCGTCACCGAACGCCTCGCCGCGCTCGAATGGACCACCGAGGGCACAAGCGCAGGCGGCGTGCCCGTCCGTTATGAGGGCGTCAGCATTCTTGAATTTGAAGGCGAGCGCATCACACGCTTCTGCGCCTATTTCAACGCCGAAGACCTCGGCCGGCAGATCGCCGCCGTCGCCGTCGCCGCTGCCAATGCGGAGTGACAAACGACGAATGATGAATGAAGGCGGGCCGCTGCTTCATTCATCACTCATCACTTATCACTCATCATTTGCTGATTACCAGATCGACGGCAGCAGCGTCTCGTCGGTTTCAAGCGTCGAGCCGTCGGGCAGGATGTGGACGAGGCGCGCGCCGCGTGAGCGCAGGGGCGGACTGAGCAACCCGACGCGGTGGCAGTTGGCTCGGGGCGCGGCGTGATTGGTTAAGGGCTGCCCTTCCGAGCACATCAACACGACGCGCGCTTCCGCCGCCAACTCGATGATCCGCTCCAGCCCGCGCGCCAGTTCTTCCGGCGGCGCGACGACCTTGCCTCCGCATTCCGGCAACCACTCGTAACCAATCCGCTCCGCGCGCAAAAACGCTTCCAGCACCCGCCCGTTGAATTGCGGCCAGCGCGAGCGCGCCGCCGTTCGCACGTCGCAGACCAACTCAATCTCGTACTGCCGCAGCAGCGCGAGAAAGTCCGCCCACGCTTGGCGTCCGTGGCCGATGGTGTAGATGATTATTTGCGTCGAGGTCATGCGGGAACGCGCCGCCGCAGTTCTTCGCGAATCTCGTCGGCCGTGAGGTGGACCAGACGCCCGCCGGTGAACAGTTCGTCCTGCGTCACGTCGAAGGCGGCGAATGGGGGCGGCGTGGTGAAGGCGCGCAACTCTTCGTCCGTGTCGAAATCGGTCTCGGCGAGGATGAGGCCGTGAAGCGCGCCGAGGAACACGTCAACCGAATACCTGCGGCCTTCGTGCTCGTAGGGGTAGCGGTTCTTGCGAATCTCGTTGGCCTCGAAGACAGCAAGCACTTCATATTCGGGCTGCGTGAGGTAGATGTTGGTGATGAACGTGCGCGACAGGTCCGTCGGGTCGAGCGCGAACTTCTGCGTCAGCTTAAAGGTCCACTCGCGTTTGGCGGGGACGCGCACTTTACGCAGGCGCAGGCGTGTGTTGGTGATGTAGTTGTCGAAAAGCTGCGTGTGAAAGTCCGTCAGGAGCAGACCCGGCGGCAGTTCGCGCAGCAGATAACGCCGCTCGCGTTCGACGCGCGCGTACTTCTGCATTTTGTCGCCTACGTCTGCTGCCGTCCCGAGGTATTTGAGGACCATCGTGTTAAGTTACGCCCCCACCAATTCCTCTTCGCGCGCGTGCAAAAACTCTTCCGGCTCGACGATGCGGCCGGCGATGGCCGACGCGGCGACCACGTATGGCGAGGCGAGATAGACCTTGCCGGGGCCGCTGCGTCCGGGGAAGTTGCGGTTCTGCGCGCTGACCGTCACCTGATCCGCAGACTTCGACGCGCCCGGCCCCGCATTGATGCACGCGCCGCAACTGGGGTCGATCAACTCCGCGCCGGCTCGCTCGAAAATCTCGATGTAACCTCGCTCGCGCGCGTACTCCTTAATTTTCTGCGAGCCGAATTGCAAATACAGATGAACGCCGGGCGCGACGCGCTGGCCCTTTTCGACCGCGCGGCTGAGGATGGCGGCGTACATGTCCATGTCGGCCATTTTGCCGCCGGTGCAGGAGCCGCCATAAGCCACGTCGATCTTCACCTCTTCCGGCAGTTCGCTAATGACGACGCCGTTACGCGGATCGCCGGGGGTGGCGACCATCGGGCGGATCTCCGAGAGCTCGATCTCGAAGGTGGCGGCATACTCTGCGTCCGCGTCGCTCTGAAGGAAGCCTTGACGTATTTCTTCTTCGCCCAAACCGCGCGTTCGCGCTAAGTATTCGATCACGACTTCATCCGGCTCGATGATGCCGGTAAAGCCGCCGGCCTCGACGGCCATGTTGGTCAGCGTCGCACGCTCGTCGATGGACCAATCTTTGAGCCCATCGCCCGCGAACTCCAAGACCTGTCCGATGCCTTTGCCCTGCTTCATGTAGTCGGTAGCGAGGATGACGAGCATCACGTCTTTGGCCGACACGTCTTCGCGCTTGTGGCCCTTCAACACGAAGCGGACGGTGTCGGGCACTTTGAGGCGAATGTCTTTGGTGTACCAAGCGTTCGCCATGTCGGTCGAACCCACCCCGAAGGCGAAGCAGCCGAGCACGCCCGCCATGCAGGTGTGCGAGTCGGTCCCAATCACGAGTTGGCCGGGCAGCGCGATGTCTTCGACGACGGCGTTGTGGCAAATAGCTTCCGAGCCGCCCTCCGCGCTCTCGCCGTAGAGGCGGATGCCCTGCTCCGCGGAGAAGTTCGCCTGCGTCACCGCGAGCCCGTCGGCGCGCTCCAACAGGCCCATCTTGCGTTTGTCTTCCGACATCACGCGCCCCAAGAATGTGAGGTGATCGCGGAAGGCGAAGACTGACTGGGGCTCGGTCACACGTGCCTCTTTCCCCAGAGCGTGTTTGAACAAACTCTCGGCCATCGGCGTCACATACTCGTGCGAGAAGCGCACGTCGGCCACCGCGAAGAGCGCGTCGCCGGGCTTGACCGACCGGACGCCGATCTCGCCCGCCCGCACGAAGGCGTGGCGCGCGATGATCTTTTCGACAATGTTCATCGGTCGCTGCTTGGTCTCGATCGGCGGCGGTTGCGTCTCGCCGGCGAGCCGCGCCTTGTTGTAGTTGAACAGCCCGCCGTATTCGACGATCGCCTGCGAGATGGGGTCCAACCCGCGCGTGAACTCCGCGAGCGGAATCTCTTCGCCGCGGCGGATGCGCTCGACGAGGCCGAAGTCGGTCGAGGTCAGCAGGCCGATGTTCTGCGCGTTCTGGCCGTAGATTTTCTCGATGGTGCGTGCGATGACGAGTTCCAGCCCGGCGGCCTTCTCCGCGAACGGCGCGGTTTCGCGCGACGAGCCGCAGCCCTTCGATAGTCCGGAGACGACGACCGCGAAGCCGCCGTTTTTCACTTCGTCGGATTTGACCGCACCCTCGCGCATCCCGACATAGACGTAACGCCCGAGCGTCTCGTCGTAGTAGAAACAGACCCATCCCGGCGTGATCTCGTCGGTCGAGATGTTATTCATCAAGGGCCGTTCGGGGTCGTAGGCCAAGTCTTCGCCCGCCTCCAACTGACGGCGGATAAGCTCTGTCTCTTCGGTCAAAAACAGGGTGCGGCCGTTAAACCTGATCCGTTCGGGACGTTTATTAATCTTCTCCATGACGTGAATCCTTCGCGGCAAAAATTTAAGATTGAAAGCGAACGTCAAATTATAAACCGAACCGCGCGGAAGTCGCAGTCGGGGAGAAGTCAGCCAAAAACCGAGAACCCAAGAGATAACGGGGTGCGCGGCAGTAGATTCAGGTTTGGCGTATGATGTCGGACAGTGAGGAGGTAGCGTGGGTTGGGCCGATGTTGGAGTTACCTCTGATGAAAGGGAGCATCAGACGATGACAGAAATTCAGTACATCTCAGACGAAAGTGGGAACCCGGTCGGCGTCATTGTGCCGATTGAATTGTGGCGCGAAATCGAGGCTGAAAAAGAGACTGCTTACCTATTGAAAAGCGAGGCGATGAAGCGCCGTCTGTTGGAGACTAAAGGACGACAAGAAGGAATCCCTTTCGAGGAAGCCTGTGAGAAGCTTGGAATTTGACGCTCGCTGCCTTTGAAGACTTAGCGTGGTGGATCGGGCAGGATCGCGGCAAGGCCCTGCGGATCGTCAGCCTGATCAAAGATGTGCAGCGCGACCCGTTCAAAGGTATCGGCAAGCCGGAGCCGTTAAGACACGAGTTGAAGGGCTGCTGGTCGCGGCGGATAGATCAGGAACATCGGCTCGTCTATCAGGTGACGGAAGAAAAGATCAGGGTTCTCGCGTGTCGGCAACACTACTGAGTTAATTTCATCTCGTTCCTCAATTCCATTGCATCAGCCGAATCACTTCGGAAGTGATTAGTGACGCACTATGTCGCACATCGAAGCCGAAATCGAAGAGATCGTCAATCGCGAAACGCGCGCGTGGGAAACTCGGGACGTTAAGTTGCTGCTGACCGTCTTTCACCCCGATATGGTCTGGCCGTGGCCCCCGGACGCGCGGGCGCACGATCCCATCAACTGGGTCTTTTGGGCGGGCCGCTACGACTACGAGCGTTGGAGCCGCAACTGGCAGCAGCTTTTTGACACGCACCAACTCGTCCACAACCGGCGCGAGATAAAAAAGATCGTCGTCACCACGGAGGGCGACGGAGCCTTCGCGGTGGTTGACGTGGATACGCTCTGGCAGGATGCGGCAGGGCGGGATTTTCGCTGGCTCGGGCGCGCCTGCAAGGTCTATGCAAAAGTCGGCGGCGAGTGGAAGATGACGATGCACACGGGGCTGCTCGATTACGGCAGCGTTAAGTCTGAACAAATACAGCGTCCGGAGCGTGCATAAGAAGCATTAACCACGAAGCACAAGAAGAGCACGAAGGATGGCAAAGGGTAGGGGTTAAGTTTGTCTTTGCTTTCAATTGTTCGCGTGCTTCGTGTCCTTCGTGTGC
>JBOGOY010000299.1:0-5614 GCA_050748185.1 Pyrinomonadaceae bacterium | reverse complement strand
GGAAGAGGGCGGTGAGATGCGGCTCGCGCTGGTCCGCGGCTTCAAAGAACTTAAAGCCGGAGACGCTTTCGACGAAGGTGACGCGCGCGCGGCCGGCGTGCACCTGCTGTTGCCGATCATCGGCGAAGCCGATCGTCCGCTGGGACTGCTGGGCGTGGGTCGCCCGCCGGGCGGTGAGATCGAAGCGCGGGAGGAAGAGTCTTTACGCGCGCTGGTGAGCATCGCCGCCAGCGGCATCGAGAACGCGCGGGCGCACGCCGAGACGCAGCAGCTTAACCAGAGACTCGAACAGAAGGTGCAGGAACTGAGAGCGCTGCTCGATCTGGTGCGCGGCCTCTCGTCGGCGCTCGAACCCGAAACGGTCGCCAAACTTTTAATGTTGACGCTGGCGGGGCGCTGGGCCGTGCGTAAGTACGCGCTCGCGGCGTGGAAGGAGGGGCACCCGGCGGTGCGTCATCAGAAGGGGATGGTGTTTCCCGACCTGAAAGAATACCAGCCGGCGCTGGCCGAACTGCCCGAGGCCGTCCTCGTCGAACACCTGCCGGACGGAGATTTCAAACAAGCGCTGCGAGAGCAACAGGGCGAACTGCTGTTCCCGCTGCGCTCTTCGTCCGCGTCGGGCGGCGTGGTCGTCCTTGGACCGCGCCCGATGAACCTTAAATACAATGATGCCGATCTCGAATTCGGGGCGGGGCTGGTGGCGCAGTCTGGCGTCTCCTTCGAGAATGCGTGGTTCGTGCAGGAGACGCTGGAACGGACGAGGCTCGAACAGGAACTGGAACTGGCCGCGAGCATTCAAGAGAAATTGTTCCCCGAGCAATTGCCACGGATCGAAGGCTACGACCTCGCCGCGCGCAACCGCCCCGCACGCCAATGCGGCGGCGACTATTTCGATGTGATCGCCGCGGGCCGGGACGGGGCCGCCCACAACGCGCAACTGTTCTGCGTCGCCGATGTTTCGGGCAAAGGGCTGCCGGCTTCGCTGCTGATGAGCAGTATGCAGGCGTCTCTGCGCGCGCTGGCGGGGAGCGCGCCCGCGCTGGTCGGGCTCGCCGCGCGCATCAACCAACTGCTTTACGACGCCTCGCCCTCGAACAAGTTCGTCACCGCCATCCTGCTCGAACTCGATCCCACCACCGGCCACGGGCGCTACGTCAACGCCGGCCACAACGAGTGCATCCTGTTGCGCGCGGACGGCGAGACGGAGTTATTACAGTCTACGGGGCTGCCGCTCGGCATGATGCCCGGCGACATGCTCGACCTGCTCGGCAAGCACTACGAAGAGCGGACCATCCACGTGCAGCCGGGCGACGTGTTGGCTCTCTATTCCGACGGAGTACCCGAAGCCTACGACGACGAAGAGAACGAGTGGGGCGAAGAGCGTCTATTAGCGTGCCTGCGCGCCGCCCGTAGCGAGCCGGCGCAAACAATCGTCGCCGACATCTTCCGCGAGATCGACGGCTTCGCCGGCACGGCCCCGCAGCACGACGACATCACGCTGCTCGTCTTCAAGCGCAACCAGTAAGACAGTGACAAGTGACGAGTAACAAGTGACAAGAAAGACCCGGCTTCCTCCTGTCACTTGTCACTCGTCACTTGTCACTCTTGAGTTCTTTCACTTTCAGCACCACGAAGGTCACGTCGTCGTCCTGCGGCCGGCCGCCGGCCCAACGCTCGCCTTCGCGCACGAACCGCTCGATGATCTCGGCGGGCGCGAGCCGCGCGACCTCGGCGAGCACGCCGCGCGCCCGGTCGTAATCCAACATCTCGCCCGCCTCGTTGAAACGCTCCGGGAAGCCGTCGCTCATCAGCACGACCGTGTCGCCCGGCGCGAGGCTCAACTCGATCTGTTTGTAGGGGAACGACGAGACGCTCCCTAAAGGCATCCCCTTAATCAACACTTCTTCGACCTCTCCGGTCCCGGCGCGATAGACGAGCAGCGGCGGCATGCCGGCGGCGCTGGCGCGAATTGAATGGCCCTCGATCTTGAGCATCACCATCGCCATAAAGAGCCCGCGCAGATTCATCGCTTTCAGGGCGCGGGACGATTGGCGGAAGAACGTGCGAATGTCGGGCTCGGCGGCGTAGGCGTTGAAGAGGCTCTTGGTCGCCGTGACGACCGTGCCGGCTTTCAGCCCGTGCCCGGTCGCGTCGCCGACGACGACCGTCAGCGTGCCGTCCTGCGCGACGTGGAAATCGTAGTAGTCGCCGCCCACTTCGGTCGCGGGCTTCATGTACGCCGCGACGTCGAGGTGCGGGTGTCGCGGCACCTCTCGCGGGAGCATCGAGAGTTGCAGCGCGCGCGCCTCTTCGAGTTCCTTTGCCCGCCTTTCATTCTCGGCGCGCTCCTGCTCGTGCTTGATTCGCAGTTCGGCCGCCGCGCGCTCGTGCTCCAGTTGGCGCGCGGAGAGGTCTTGGACGTTGACGAGTTGCGCTTCGAGATCACGGTTGGTACGGGCGAAATTGCGCGCGAGAAAGACCGAGACCGAGACGGGCACGGCGAGCAGGATGAAGAGATCGGTCAGCGTCCGGAGGAAGGCCGGCATCCTGTAAAGTTCGAGTTCGCGCGCCATCACGGCGCACATGGCCGCCGCGAAGAGCGCCAGCCCCGCCGCGATGATCCAAGACCCGGCCTGCCCTCTGACGAGCGCCCGCACCATGATGCGAATGCCCTCGACGAGCGTGAGCGCCAGACAGAGACAGGCGAAGTACAACGTGATGTCCGAGCGGACGTAGACGGCAGTCGTCGCGATCAGCACGAGCCAGAGCGCGAGCAGCGCGTAGAAGCGTTTCGTCAACTTCTCGGCGAACGCGACGTGAAGGAACGCCAGCAGCGACGTGAAGGCGACGGCGTAGGTGGCGACGGAGACGACGAAACCCAGCGCCGCGCCGAACGCACTGCGCGCGCCGGTCGGCGTGTCGCCGCTGAAAGAGTTCATGAGCAGGATATTCGCCGCCAAGCTGAGGACGAAGAAACTGTAAAAGAGATTGGCCCGCTCGCGTCGGTAAAAGGCGTAGAGCAGGAAGTGGAGCAGCGCGAGGGTGACGAGGACGCCGACGAACAACCAGTTGGTGCGCGACTCGCGCGAACTCCTGCCGTAGTTGGCGGCGGCGACTTCCGCGGGTTGGATGAAGGCGCTGAAGCCGGGCGGCAAGTGGGCGTGCATCAGCCAGCGCCCCATCCCGGAAGAAGTGTCCCGCGCGGCCTTGTAGGAATAGCGGATCGCGATCGTGTGCTCGCCGCCTTCGGTGAAGACGAAGGGCATCGGCAGGGCGCGCGGATTCTCTTCTACGTCGCGCGCGGCCCCGATCACGCCGAAGCGCCGGAGCAATTTCCCGTCAAGGTAAATCTCCGAAGCGCCCCAGTGCCTGACGCGCAGGGCGAGCGGTCGGTTCACCAGCGCGTCATCCACTTGTAAACGCAGGCGGAACCACGCCGCGCCGTCCCACACGTCGCCTGCGGGCGATGTGCGCGTCTGAAACACCAGTTCGTCGAATCCTTCGGTAGCCCACGCCGAATCGTCGAAATCATCGGCCGCCCACGCCGGATCGTCGCCCAAGCGGTAAGCCCATGCGGACTCGTCCAACCACGCCGCTCCGTCCCGCACGTCTTCCGCCGTCAGCTTAAATGGGGCGCGCGGCTCCTCAGCGCTGAGCGGTTGCAGCACGGCGAGCAGCAGCGCCAACAAAGCCAACGGGCGTGTTACATAACGCGCGGGCGCGGCCCGGTTAGTTTTCATCTCGTGTGACGACATCAGAGGAAGCCTTCAAGCCGCACGAACAATCTTATAGCTTTCAAGAAAAAGCATTTGAGCCACAAAAAGGCACAGAACACACAAAAGGCGGACACTTCACTGATGAAGACATTCTGACTTCTCCCTTTTGTGTCTTTTGTGCCTCTTCGTGGCTAATTCTCTTTTCCTTGAACTCTATAGCGCGGTGTGCGTGTGGGTGGTCGTCGGGGGTGCCTCACTTGATCGGCAGCCTGCCGCGCCGCACCCACGCTCCGCCGCGGAAGATCGCTTCCGGCGGGAAGCGGTTTTCGATCTCAGGGGCGTCCCAGTTGACTGCTGCCGCCTGACTCTTGTGATAGAAGAGGAGCGTCGCCTCGGCCCCCGTCCGCAAATTTCCTGCGGGGTCGATGACGTAATAGTCGTGGGCGTCAACCTCTTCAAGTCCGTGGTAGGCGGACAGGTCGCCGACGTCCTGAACGGTGGCCCCGCCGGGGGGCGCTTGGTCGCCGCGCCCGCGCTCGACGTTGACGACGATGTCGGCGGCGAAGGGTTGTAAGCTCATGCCGCCCGCCCCGGCGCGGCTGACCACCGTCGCCCCGCGGATTGCGAGGTCGTAGATTGCTCCGCCCATGTTCATCCGCAGCGCGTCATAGACGACCGGGTTCGCCTCTTCTACGCTGCCGTCCGCCAGCGCTTTCAGCGAGGCGACGAGCGCCACGAAATTAAGCCCCGCGAGGTCGTGCCCGCTCATCCCCTTGAGCGCGCCGGTCTCGACGAGGATGACCGGCGTCCCCCACTGGCTGACGAGATCGCCGAAGGCGCGTGGGTTGAAGCTGTCGTCGTAGCGCCCGACATGCCCGTAAATGAACGGTGCCAGCGCCCCGACCATCACCGCGCACAACTTCTTGTTGCGGACCCGGCCCGGCGTGTCTGTGCCCGAGGGGTCCGACGGCACGGCCAGCAGCGAGATCGTCGCTTGTTTACCCGTGTCGCCGACGGCGGTGCGCGGGTTCTGGTTGTGAAGGTTAAAGCCGATCTCTGGCCGCCACTCGTCGCGCAGTTTCTTGAGCAGCCGACCTTCGGGCGTAACGAGGGCGCGGGCATCTCGGTTGATGTCTATCGACTGAAGGTTGCGACGCCGGAAAAGCTCCGCCCCGTCCGGGTTGAGCATCGGGACGGCGCGCAAAGTAATCTTCTCTTCGACGGCCTTTACCCAGCCGAGCCCACGGTTGCGCCGCAGGTAGAAGAAGAGGTCGATGAGCGCGGTCGTCGCCGTCGGCTCGTCGCCGTGCATCTGGGACCACATCAACACCTTGAGCGGCCCGCGCCCGAATTCGAGTTGATAAATCTCGCGGCCCGCCGCCGAGCGACCGACCTCCGCGACCGGCACTCCCTGTGCGCGAAGTTCCGTCAGGTACTTCTGGAGGTCTGCGTGCTTGACGAGCGCGGGGTCGAGGCTGGTGATGCGTTGCCGCTTCCACTCTCCGAAAAGCTCGCGCGGCGATTGCGCCAGCGACGGCACGCTCGGTATGAAGGTCAGGACCGCTAATGCCGCTAGGATTAAACGCCCGCCGGGGGGTCTTCCGCCCCGAACCGCTTTCGACACTTCGTCTCTCCTTCAAGGTGGAACGACATTCGGACCAACTCAATCTGTGTACTATCAGGTGCCGATGTCAAGTGCCATTCTCGCCGAGCCAAAGTTTGCGACCACTTTCAAAGTATCGCTCGCGCCCGGTTAACGGATCCTGAAAGGAAATTGATTTCGCCAACAGCTTGAGCGGTCGGGAAAAATCATCGCTCGCGCCGGCGCGCACGTCAGGGTAAAGGTGGTCGTTGATAATCGGAATCCCCAGCGCCGAGAGATGCAGACGGAGTTGGTG
>JBOGOY010000298.1:0-5615 GCA_050748185.1 Pyrinomonadaceae bacterium | reverse complement strand
AAGCGGCGCTGCGCGAACGCGAACTGGTCGGCCGGGCGCGCGAGTTGGGCTTCCTCGCGGACCTCGGGCGCGGCCTGCTCCGCACGCTCGAAGCGCAGCAGGTGGCGCGGCTCGTCGCGGGCGCGACCTACGAGGCGGCCAATGCTGCCCTGTGCGCCGCGGCGGTGTGGAGCCGCGGCCGCGCCGCGGCGTCACCGCCCGGCAAGCGCGCCGTGGTCGATCCGGCCCTGACCGGCGTTTGTGTTTTCGATCGCGAAGGCTGCGCCGGAGGCGAGTCGCTCATCCGCCTTGACGAACTGCGCGCGTGGCTGGACGCCAACCCGGCCACTTCAACTCTGCTTGAAGACGGCGCGGAATTTTTCCTGCGCGACGGGGACCACCGCGCCGAGTACGTCGCGCCGCTCAGGTTCGAGCGGCGGGCGACGGGCGCGCTCGTCGTCGCGTTTGACAGCAAGGAGGATTGCGGCGAGATGGAGGCGCGCCTGATCGACGCCGCCGCGCAGCAGGCGGCGCTGGCCGCGCACATCTCCGTGATGTACGAGGATGCGCGTTCGTCTTCCGAGAGTCTGGCGCGCGAAGTTGAGCGGCGCACCCATGAGGCCGAGGTGCAGCGCCGCTTCACCGGGGCGATCATCGACAGCCTGCCGGTGTCGCTCTATGCCGTGGACCGCGATTACCGGATCGTCGCGTGGAACCGCAACCGCGAACTCGGCGGACAGGGCGTCCCGCGCGACGAGGCCATCGGCCGTCACCTCTTCGAGGTGTTGACGCGCCAGCCGCGCGAGACACTGGAGCGAGAGTTTAGGCGTGCTTTCGAGACCGGGCAGATCGAGCGGCTGGAGCAGGAGAGTACCGGGCCGGACGGCAAGATGAAGCATTGGCTCGTCAGCAAAGTCCCGATGCGCGCCGATGGCGGCGAGGTCTCGCACGTCATCGCGGTCGGCGAGGACATCACGGCGCGCGTCGATGCCAACCGCGCCGTCGCGCGCACCGAGAAGCTGGCGGCCGTCGGGCGGTTGGCGGCCGGCGTCGTCCACGAGATCAACAACCCGCTGGCGACGATCGCCGCCTGCGCCGAGGCGCTCGAAACGCGCGTCGGCGAGGGCACGTTCGGCCAGTCGGCCGACGTGGAGGATTTGCGCGAATACCTTTCGCTGATCCGCAGCGAGGCGTTTCGCTGCAAGACGATCACGAATGACCTGCTCAACTTTGCGCGCAACCGCGCGGGCGAACGCGCGCCCGTCCTGCTGGAAAAGGTGATCGAGTCTTCCGCCCATCTCCTGCAGCACCAGCGGCGCGGGCAGAGCATCGAATTCCAGATCGACGCCGCGGACGATCTCGCACCTGTCTCGGCGGACGCGAGCCAGTTGCAACAGGTCTTCATCATCCTCGCCGAGAACGCGATCGACGCGATGCCGGCGGGCGGCACGGTGCGCTTCGGCGCGCGTAACGAGGGGCCGCGCGTCGTCGTGGAGGTGGGCGATACGGGCGTCGGCATCCCCCCCGAAAACATCGCGCGCATCTTCGAGCCCTTCTTCACGACGAAGGAAGTCGGGCGCGGGACCGGTCTCGGTCTGGCCGTCTGTTATGGTATTGTGACGGAGCACGGCGGGCGCATCAGCGTCGAATCGGCCTTCGGGCGCGGCTCGACCTTCACGCTGTCGCTGCCAGCGATCGACAAGAATGATGAACGCTGAATGATAAGTGATGAATGGGAGGCATAGTTCATTGCTTCAGCCTCGGCGGTCCGCTTCGTCATTCATCATTCCGCATTCATCATTCATCACTTAACTGACGGAGGCCACGAAAGAGATTTGAGTAACCCCGTGCCCACGCGGATCATCGTCGCCGAAGACGAAGCGAACTTGCGGCTCGTGCTGCAAAAAGAGTTGCAGCGACAAGGACACGATGTCCGCGTCGCGCCAGACGGCGAGGCCGCCCTGAAACTCCTTGAAGAGAATGCGTCGGACGTGGTCCTGTGCGACATCAACATGCCGCGCATGGACGGGATGGAACTGCTGCGCCGCATCCACCAGCGCCCCAACCCGCCCGAGGTGATCATGTTGACCGGCCACGCCACCGTCGAGACGGCCATCGAGGCGATGAAACTCGGAGCCTACGACTACCTCTCCAAGCCTTACCACATCACCGAACTCGACGCGCTCGTCAAACAGGCCGTCGAGAAACGTCGCCTGCGGGTGGATAACCAGCGGCTCCGCGCGCAACTCGCCCGGCAATCGGAGACTGAAGAGATCGTCTTCACCTCGGAGAAGATGGCCGAGGTGTTGCGGCTCGTCGAACGGGTCGCGCCGTCGGATGCCTCGGTCCTGATCACGGGCGAGAGCGGCACCGGCAAGGAGTTGATCGCCAACGCTATTCACCGCCTGTCGCACCGGCGCGACAGCTCGTTCATCGACCTCAACTGCGCGGCCTTCCAAGAGTCGTTGCTGGAATCGGAACTGTTCGGCTATGAGGCCGGCGCGTTCTCGGGCGCGAAGGGACGCAAGCTCGGCCTGTTCGAGTTGGCGGACAACGGGACCATCTTCCTCGATGAGATCACGGAACTGCCGGCGCCGTTGCAGTCGAAGCTGCTGCGTGCGATCGAGACGCAATCGTTCTACCGCGTCGGCGCGGTGCGGAAGGTGCAGGTCAACGTCAGGATCGTGGCGGCCACCAACCGGGACGTGAGCCGCGTCGTCACCGACGGCTCGTTCCGCGCCGATCTGCTCTATCGCGTAAACAGCTTCCAGATCGATCTCCCCCCGTTGCGCGAGCGAACCGAGGACATCGAGCCGATCGCGCACCACCTCGTCAGGCGACTGACCGGCGGGGCGCAGGAGTTCGAGATTACGCCCGAGGCCTTCGACGCGCTCCGTGCCTACTCGTGGCCCGGCAACGTGCGGCAGTTACGTAACTGCCTTGAGCGCGCCGTGCTACTCTCGAACGAGGGGCGCATCACGACCAAAGGACTGCCGCCTGAAATCGTCAGCCCGCCCGCGCCGCTGTTCGTGCCGGCGGCGGCCGCGACGACGGCCCCGTCCTATCAGGGGACCAACTCCGGGCACGGAGGGGACGGCCTACTGCCGCCGCAGCAGCAGAGTACCCCGCCGCTCCGCGAAGTCGAGCGCCAGCAGATCCTCGCCGCGCTCGAACAGACCAACTGGCACCGCGGCAAAACCGCGGACATTCTCGGCATCTCGCCCTCGACGCTCTACCGCCGCCTGCGCGATTACAACCTGACGAAGCGGGGGTGAAAAACCCGACCGCCGACGGCGGTGGTGAAAGACGGCGGTTCGCTACCGCATCTGTCATCTATCGTTCTCACCAGAGCCATTGGTAAAAACAGGCAAGGCCCGGAAAGCTTGCGAGGAGCTTTCCGGGCCTTGCCTGTTGGGGGAAGAGATAGTGGCTGTCAAAGCGCCGGGGATGGCGGCGCTCCGGGATCAGGCGTTCCCTTCGCGCTGCCGGCGGCGGCGGAGCCGCGTGGCGATCGCGGCCATGCCGCTGCCGAGCAGCAGCAGGCTCGTCGGCTCGGGGACAGGGAGCATCGTGATGTTCTCTTGCGGCCCGTTCAAACCTGTGACGCTCGGGGTCAGGATACGGAACCGACTGAAATCGAAGCCGTTAAAGCCGACGCTGAGTTGCTGTTGCGCCAAGCCGAGCCAGAGATTTGAGTTCGTCGTGTCCGGGGTCAAATTGGAGTTGAAGATGTTCCAGATCGCACCTTGGATCGCGCCCTGATTGCTCGGGTTAGTTAGCATCTGCGCGTAGAGCCAAGCCGCCTGCCGATACTTGTTGAGCGCGTCCGCCTGATTCTGGTAGAGCGCGTTGGCGATGCCCTCTTCGGTGATGGTATTAACCGTAGCCGTCCATTGCTGGCCGATGGTCACGTGCCGATCGAAGCTGACGCAGACCATGGTGATGGGCTGATTATTCAGCAGGGCGGTGTAAGGTCCGGCAGCGTACCCGTTAAAAGATTGATTGCCGACACCCGTCAGCTTGATCGTGTCGGCGTCGGCCGACTGCGGCAATCCGAGGACCGTTGCGACTAACAGTGCCAGAAAAAAAACTCTCTTCATCCAACTCTCCTTAGGTTTTCCCGATTGATTCCAGCTTTATGAAGCAGACCTTGGTCCACTCGCTCCGCAGCGTGCGGGGTTAGCGTTCGTCGCGAACTATGCTGGGAGGGACGCTGCCACGCTTCAAGCCACGAGCCTGCAAAGCTTGTGTGGTGTGGTCATCGTCCCACGTCAAGATAAAGAGATAATGACGGCTATTTTTCAGGACAATCTTCAGGCGGGCGCGGGAGAGAGAGCCTTGAGGTAGGTCGGCGGGATGGAAACGGCGCGGCGGTGGTCGAGGTCCATCGCGACCTGCACGAGCGTGGCGCGCGCGCAGAGGGATTGGTCCCCTGCGCGGCGGATGGCGTACTCGAAGGTGGCCGAAGAGCTTCCGACCCGCGAGACGGAAACCTCGATCTCGGCCACGTCGCCGTAAACGAGCGGCGCGAAGAATTCGGCGCTCGCGTTGACGGTCGGGAATCCGATCCGATCTTCCGCCAGCAGGCGCTCGTAAGGTTTGCCACAACGCGCGGCGAAGAATTCCTCGAAGGCGACGTGCAGGTAGTGGAAGAGATTAGGGTAGTAGACCAGTCCGGCGGGGTCGGTGTCGCCGAAGCGAACCGGGATGGAGGTTGTAAAAGACATGATTCATGATGGCGGATGGCGGATGAGAAAACAAAGCGCTCTGCCTGTTCATTCCGTCATCCGCCATCCGCATTACCATTTGATCGGGATCAAATTCGGCCCGTGGATGCGTGGGCCGGAGAGCGCGCTCGGCGCGAGATCGATCTCGCTGAAGGTGTCGTCGAGGTGCGCGAGGTGGCCGCCGTACCAGACGACGATGTCTTTGTCCACGACCGGTTCGTTGTTGACGAAAGAGTCGAGGCCGACCTGTGTGCCGCCAGCCACGCCGCGATCGTCGATCTCGGTCGCGCGGTAGCGGAGTACCCACAGGTCGCCGCGGGCGTAGCCGCCGGTCACGTCTTGAAGCGCGTAACCGTCATTCGAGTTCGGCCGGATCATGTAGGCGTCTCCGGTCGAGGGGTTCTGCACGACCCACGAGACGGGCCGCTTCGCGTCGCGGTAGCGCCGGGCCTCGGTGGCGAAGGGCAGCGTGACGAAGCCACGCGGGTTGCGCGTCTCGTACACCTGATTGTCGGTGCCGTTGATGTCGAAGTCGAAGCGCCAGTAGACATGGTGATAGTGGTCGGCGCAGACGCAGGTATTGGTCGTCGCTCCGTAACCGAAGCGCGGGTAGATCGTGCCGTCGGCGTCGAAGCCCCACTCGCTGATATAGCGGTACCAGCCGGCGGTCAATTCACTGACCAACACAACTTTGGTCCCCTCGGTGTAGTAGGCGACGCCGCGGAAGTTGCCGGTGTCGTTGCCGGTCTCGATGATCGTGGTCGCTGTCCTAGTGGCCGCACGGACGCCGGGGGCCACGTCCGCTCCGTCGGCCTGAAACATGTTCTCCTGATACTGCCAGTCGCGGAACGGGCCGCAAGCGTCGTTCACATATTTGACGTTCAGGATCGGCACATGGCCGCGCTTGAG
>JBOGOY010000297.1:0-5654 GCA_050748185.1 Pyrinomonadaceae bacterium | reverse complement strand
GGGCACAGAGAGCACCGAGATGATGAAGACTGAATATTCTTCCTCGGTGCTCTCTGTGCCCTCTGTGGCTCATCGCTTTTCTTAAAGTTCATATTTGAGATGAACGCGCTCTGCTGCTGCTGCTGTCCCTGATGGAACTGTTCTGGCAGCTTCTGAATGGGGAGCAAGAAGCCGGAGCCCTTTCCGGGTGATGCATATCTACTATCAACTGGCTGGCCGGTCTTCAGCTTCAAAGTCTCTGGCTGGATCGTAGTCGGGCAAAGTGCGGTCGCGATCGTAAGGCGGTTGCTCGCGCGGGGGCAATAGGTCGTCGGGCCAGCGCGCGGCCCAGTCGCGTCTGTACTCTTCGTCGGCGTAATAGCGTAGATAGATTTCGATGTCCTCTTCGCTGCCGCTGCCAATGATGTCGATGTGTTGTGTATAGCCGGGGATGTCGCTGAGCCTCACGGTTTCTTCGCGTAGTGACTCGGACCAGAGATGCGCGTACAACTCTCGGTCGCTCAGGTGATCGGTGCTGTGCAAGTAGGTGCGGCCATCGGCGAGCGCGTGGATCAACGCCCACAGCTTTTCTGAGAGTCGGGCATCATCCAACTCGTCAGGCGGTGGCAGCTCAAGGCCGGCCTCAGAAAGTTCGTCGAAGTGCGTGATTGTCTCCGCCTCCTCGAAGGCAACGACCTGTTCCCAAAACTGTTCACGCACCTCCGGCGGGCAGTTGGCGGCCTCTTCCGAGATGAAGTCGCCGCCGGAGAGTTCTTCGGCCCGCTGCTTCAACTCCTCGATCCGCCGCTCGTGTTCGTTATCGTCGTCTGCCATTAGTGATTCTCCTCATGATTCTTGCGGGAACCGGGCGAGTGCGCGGCGAGCAAGACTTTTGCTCATCGTCCACAGATAGGTTGTTATGCCGTGCGTGGAGAGGGCGGCGGGGCAACCTTCGCGTACACGTCTCTCAGGGCGAGTTGACAGCCGATGGCGCTGAGGTGCACCACGTCGTCAGCACTGTGATACTCGGAATATCTCCACTCGCGTTCGCTTTGCCGCACGTAACGCTCAACGCGGTACGGGTCTTGAGTAATCAGCAGATACTCCGTCAGCGATTCAACGTATTGATACTGTTCAAATTTCTTTCCTCGATCATAAGCCTCTGTGGAAGCTGACAGGATTTCGAGGATTACTACCGGATTGAGCAGGGTGTCTTTCTCTTCATCGTCGAACAACTCTTCTTCACAGGCCACGACCACATCGGGATAGGTGTACTTACCTGTCGCGCTCACTTTCACCCTCATGTCGCTCGGATAGACGTTACACGGACGGTCCACGAGTTGGTTGCCGAGCGCGCGAATGATGTTCGCGGCAATCAGGTTATGCCGCTTACTGGCCCCCACCATTGCAAACACTTCGCCGGCGAAATATTCACTCTTGGCTTCAGCCCTGCGCTCGATGGCGAGATACTCTTCCGGCGTAAGTAATGACTTTCGCTGATGCGACATGACGCTTTAAACCCCCCACAAGCAATGTACTGTAAGCGTAGATGAGAAACAATGACCTAACGCCCGTCATCACTCGCCGCGCATCAACGCCGACAGCGGCAAGTCTCGCGCATGGGAGCAACACTATTCGCGGTTGATTGCATGGCGTTGTTAGGCGGGCGGTGCGGCATCAGATGAGAGCCTTGTACCACATCAGTTGAATCTCGCTCAGTAGCCCCGGATATGCGGAGCGGCTAACCGCCATGAGTACGCAACCTTGCCGCGCGTAAAACCTACACGCAGGGACATTGATATTCTGAGTCTCCACCTTTAGTTGCTGACAGCCTCTCGCTCTGGCCCACGCCTCCGCAACTCGAAAGAGTGCGGAGCCAACTCTTTGCCCGCGAGCCTCAGGAGAGAGGCGGATATCCCACAGGACGGCTAAATCTATGTGGCCCTCCAACATATCAAGGCCCGGAGTCCTGAAAGCGACAACCGCCCCACCGACACGTCGGCCTTCCATCCGCGCCGCAAATAACCCCCAAGTTCGATATGTCGAAACGCCGCGCCCAGCGCGTCGGACCTTCCCCGTCAATGGCGTCATAATCTTTTACATAGGAAACATTGAGACTACGCTCTGTCAGCACGAATTCACCGAGGCCGTTACTCGGATTTGCCACATCGAAAATTGTAAAAACCTCGAACGCGATGGGAATGGCCGCGTACTCCTCAAGAGTTGTGATCGACTCCTCGCTAACTTCAACTCTCATTCAGAAAGCCTCCATGAGACCGGCTAACGTTAGGCAGCCGCGGCGCGCACGGGCCTTTGATGATAAGAGGCTTGCTAATTGCGCGTCCGCTGCCTGCCGTTAGGCGCGGGCTACCCGGCGGCACCTCTTCTTACACTTAGTCGGTAACGCTGCCCGGCCGGCTCAGCGTGCCCCGACACGCCGATAGCGCCGCCGCACCACCCGTCAGACCGATCACGAGCGCGAATTGAGCAATACTAGCGCGCCCGATCAACCCTGAAACTATTCCGAATGCCAGCATAACAATATTCGTGCCGATGCAGACCTTCCTCAGCCCCGGCGCTACTTGGCCGTAGGCGCGATGCAGCAGATTGAGAACACCAGCGAGGGCCATCGCTATTCCGCCGCTAAAAAACCAGAGTGCGGCACTCGTCAATGTTTTGAAGAAGTGGAACGTGGCCAGCATGTGAATAGTGCCCAAGACGACGATACCCCAACTGATGATTGCGTATAGCAAGCTCATGCCTTCTCCAAATACTTCAGCAGCTAGCGCCTAACGCCCGGCATCACCCGCCGCGTACACAACGCATCGAGCACGGCGTCTTGCGGATGAGGCTACGCTATTCGCGGTCGGGTACATGCCGTTGTTAAATTTCGCCGCTTGATGAGGCACGCCGCTTACTCCTTAAAGCCCTTGGCAGGATCATACCAAGCGGCCCTCATTTTAGGCGATTTCAGAAGCCCGAATAGAAGCGAGGACGACTCATCGGTAAAGACAATGAACCAATGGGATAAGGACTCTAGCGAATGTAATCTCACAGAAGGAACGTTTGCGGCTTCGAGTGCGGGCAACAGGTAACTGTACCCTTCGACCGGCCCGCCCTTCCTCGCATTAATGCGCGCGCGGACAGAATAGATGTCAATAATTTCGCTTAGCGGGGCAAGCCCAACGCCTCGATAACGAACCTCATCTGCGTGTGAAATTAGCGCAAGACAATCAGCGACAAGAGGCTCGTTCCGGCGCGACGTGAGAAGGTTTACGAGTCCGCTATCAATCATCGCTTTCGCAACCACGCAGAAATCTAACGCCCGCCATCACCCGCCGCGCATTCAACGTGATTACGGACAAGTCTTGCGTTGAATGGCCCGCTGGCGCGCGGTCGGGTGCATGCCGTTGTTAAATTGCGGCTGAATGTACAAGCTGACTCCGAACTTAAATGCTTCAATGCTTCACGCGATATGAAATCAGCACGCAACCATTCTTGAAGGTCTTGCTGTCAAGCAGTTCTAAATCAATCTGACGGCTCATTTCGTGGAAGAGCGGAATGCCTCGCCCTAGCAACACCGGATGAATATTTAAACCGATTTCATCAATCACATTTGCCTCGAAAAGCGAATGCGCCAACTCGCCGCCGCCCATCACACAGATGCCTTTGCCTTTTTTGCTTTTCAACCTGCGGACGAACTCGGCGGCGTCCTCCGAAATGATCTCAACGCTTTTGTCGGGGCTTTCCTTCATCGTGCGCGAAAAGACGTAGTTCTTCACGCCCGCATATGAACTCGTGCCGCTCTTGAGCGCAACTTCATAAGTTTTGCGCCCCATCACAACCGTATCAATTGTTTTCCAAAATTCCGCGCTAACGGAAGCCACCTCCTCGCTCCAAGAAAGCCAATCAGTCGTGTGGTCTTTGCGGGCGATGAAATTGTCGAGACTATTCCCACCGCCGAATGTGACCTTCCGCATTTTCAACTCTCCTCACTTCTCCATCGTTCCAAATCGGAAGCAATCTAACGCCGGGCATCACCCGCCGCGCCGTGATTAGCGACAAGTTCTCGACGAGAGAGCGGCTATTTGGCGGCCGGGTGCATGCCGTTGTTAGGCGGTTTGTTCGGATAAAATCCTGAAGCCGATAACAGCTCGCTCACCACCTCGGCTTTAGAGCACGAAAACCTGACGTCGTGTGCCCGCCCGCTTATCGTCCACGGCGGATCGAGTACAGCCGACTCTCCGTCCGTATCAACAAGCGTTCGCCCACCAGCGCCGGCGACGCCTGCGCCATGTCGTCCAGCGCATTCACATGCAATAGCTGGAACTTCTCGCCCGCCGCGATCACGAACGTCTGGCCCTCCTCGTCGAGGCAGAACAGCTTGCCGTGATAGGCCCATGGCGAGGTCGTGAAGTAGGCCGCCGGGCCGAGCCGCGTCTTGTAAGTCTGCTCCCCGGTCTTGGCGTCGAAGCGTGTGAGGATGCCCGTCTCGGTCAGCGCGTAGATGCCGCCCTCATAGGCCACATGTGTCGGCAGGTAAGTCCCGCCACGCGGCTGCGACCAGACGACGAACTCGTTCGAGGTCTGCCCATCTTTGAGCGAGATGTCGCCCGCGGCACCGGGGCGGAGCGCGAACAAAGCCCTCCCTCGCCCGGCGTTGAGGTAGAGTAGCCCTTGGTAGGCGAAGGGCATCGGGATCGGCGTCAGCGACATCCCTGCCAGCCGCCATAGCTCCTTCCCCGCGAGGTCGTAGCTGATCGCCTCGGCCGGGCCGACCGTCACGATCTCGGTACGCAGCGGGTGACGCCAGATGTACGGCGTGACCCACGCGGACTTCTGGAAGGGCTCCCCCTTGCCGCCGATGTCGCGGTTCGTGCGCCAGACCTGCTTGCCCGTCCGCTTGTCGAAGGCCGCGATGAACTGCTGCTGCTGGTTGTCGTTGACGATCACCAGCAGGTCGCCGGCGAGCGCGGGCGAGCTGCCCGTCCCGAAGTCGAAGTAAATGGGGTGCGCTTCGAGCCGCGTCGCCCACACCTGCTTACCTTTCAGGTCGAACGCCCACAGCCCCAGATTCCCCACGTACACGTAAACAAACTTCCCGTCGGTCGCGGGGCTTTCCGACGTGAAACTGCTCTTGCGGTGGCGACCGCCCGGCGGTCGCCCCGTGTAAAACTCCTTCTGCCATTCCACCTTGCCGCTCTTCAGGTCGAGGCAATAGATGAAGTAGTGCAGTATCACCTCGTTCGGCATCTCGATGTCGCGCGCCCTCAAACGCTTCTCCACCTCCGCCTGCGAGAGTCCCTGTTTCATCAGCTCCGCGGCGTACTCGTTGCTGTACTCCGTCCCCGTCTGCGGCGACTTCGACTTGCCCTCCGTCGTGACGGTGGTCACGTACACCCTGCCGCCCGTCACGATCGGCGACGACCACCCGCGCCCCGGTATCTCCCGCGACCACTCCACGTTCTCGGTCTTCGACCAGCGGTCGGCCAGCCGCGCGTGCGTCCCCACGGGGTTCGAGTCCGGCCCGCGGAACTGCGGCCAACTGCTGATGCCTTGGCCGTGAACGGTGAGCGACGCCATGAGTAGCACGCACGCCAGACCGGCATGGCGCAAGAGGGGATAAGAGTTAATTACTTTGCGGATACCTTTTAGTGCAGGATAAGGTGTATGCA
>JBOGOY010000296.1:0-5659 GCA_050748185.1 Pyrinomonadaceae bacterium | reverse complement strand
GCGCGGTCACTTCTAATCCTTGATTCGCATTCAACCTTGAAAGGAATCGTCACTTCGTTTCCGCGCCTCTCGGCGCTCAGCGGGCAAGGATGCCCGCGCTCCCAGTTAATACATGAGCCGACAATTCTGACGAGATGTGATGAACCCTGAACGCTGGCAACAGCTTGAACGTCTCTACCAAGCGGCGCTGGAACGAGCGGCTGGCGAAAGAAGCGCGTTCCTCGAACAGGCGTGTGCGGGCGACGAACAGTTGCGGCGAGAGGTGGAGCGCCTCATCGCATCACACGAGAGTCAGGACAGTTTTCTACAGGGGGCGGCTTTTGATCTCGGCATGGAGTTGCTGGCGAATGAGGAGTCGGAATTGCTGGCTGGCGAAGAGGTGGGGCCGTATCGCCTGTTCTCCTTTCTCGGCAGCGGCGGGATGGGGCAAGTCTATCTGGCGCGAGACATGCGCTTGGGCCGCAAGGTCGCCGTCAAACTGCTGCCTGCCTCCGTGACCGCCAACCCTGAGCGAGTGCAACGCTTCCGGCAGGAGGCGCGCGCCGCCTCGACCATCTCGCATCCGAGCGTCGCGCACGTTTATGAAGTCGGGGAGGCGGAAGGCCGCCAGTACATTGCGATGGAGTTCGTTGACGGGATGACCTTGCGCGAGCGACTGTCGCAGGCCGGAAGGCTCGCCCCGCCGGAGGCCATCAGCCTCGCCGTGCAGGTGGCGGCTGCCTTGTCGGCAGCTCACGCCGTGGGGATTCTGCACCGCGACATCAAGCCTGAGAACATCATGCTCGGGCGCAACGGCTCGGTGAAAGTCCTCGACTTCGGATTGGCGAAGCTGACCACGCGACAGACGCCGCTCAATGACCATCCTTCTCGGCAGACTGTTGGCGGCGCGCAAGCTACGAATGTCGTCAACACTGAGCCGGGATTGCTGTTGGGGACGGCCCAATACATGTCGCCCGAACAAGCGCGCGGGCAGGACGTGGACGCGCGCGCGGACATCTGGAGTTTGGGCGTCGTCCTCTACGAGATGCTCGCTGGTCACACTCCATTTGAGGGCGCGACGAACATGGACGTGCTGGCGGCGATCTTGAAATCAGAGCCGCAGCCTTTAACGCAGTTTTATCCGGGCGCGCCGGCAGGCTTGTTGAGGTTTCTGGATAAGGCGCTGAGCAAAGAGAAGGAAGAGCGATACCTTTCGGGCGCGCACGCGCTGGCCGCGCTACGCGAATTGCAGAAAGAAACCGGCCCTGAAGCGCGGCGTGAACCTGCGACGCGGGCGGAGTCAGGCGACACACAGACAAACGGCGCATCCCGGAAGCAAGACCGGCGTCACAGTGAAAAGGCGGGGGCAGCGATCCCCGTCGCAAAGTTGAGTGCCCTGCCTACCGGCGCGTTCAGAAACATCTCCGACCGTCTGCGCCGCCCGCCCTTGCTCCTTGCAATGTTTGCCGTCGCCGTCGCGCTCGCATCAAGCAGCGTGCTCTTACTCAACTACATCAGGAAGAGAGCCGCGCCGCTGGATACTTCTCCCGCGGCGGTTGCCGCGACGCATCGCAATGTCGTCAGTTGGTGGCGGGGCGACGAAGATGCGAATGATAGCGTCGGCGCGAATCGTGCTTCTTTGCATAATGGGGCGAGTTATGCGGACGGCAAATTCGGAAGGGCGCTTAGCTTCGACGGCGTGGATGATTATGTAGAAGCCCCGGCGGTTAACCTCCCAACAGGAAACAGTCCCAGAACTTTGGAACTGTGGTTCAAGGTCAACGCCTTTGATTCCGTAGAGTCTTTCCTCGCCGGATATGGGAATTTCACCGACGCCTTTGGTCAGACCTACCAATTAGGCGCCAGCGGGCGAGATCGAAATAAACCCGGACATTATCTCTTTTTCTCTTCATGGGAAAACGATCTCAAAGACGAGACGCCGCTGCAAACCAGCAGGTGGTATCACCTAGCCGTCACTAGTGACAGCAACAATTTCGCCAAGCTCTATCTCGACGGGGAACTCGTTTCGAGCGGCAAAGTGCATTTTAACACCCCGGCTGGGACACGCATTTACATAGGCCGAATACCCGGAAAGTTAGGAGACACTAGAAGGCTGAACGGCATGGTCGATGAGGTGAAGGTTCACAACCGGGAACTCACGCCCGAAGAGATCAGTCTCATCTCACGCACGGCTCCGCCGTCGCCTTCACCTTCGGAGCGCGAAGCCGCCGCGCACTTCGGCTTAGGTTACGCCCTTGAGAAGCAGCAAAAATTCGCCGAGGCGGAAGCGAAGTACCGTCAAGCAGCCGAACTCAACCCGAACAGCGCGCTTTACCATTCCGGCGTCGGCTACACACTCGGCAATCAAGCGAAGTACGCGGAAGCGGAAATTTTTTACCGTACTGCCGTGCGGCTCGAACCGACCAGCGCTTTATACCACGCTGGACTCGGGTGGGTGTTGGGAGAACAGGGCAAGCTCGCAGAAGGCGCGAGCGAACTGCGCCGCGCGATGCAACTCGACCAAGACTCGGGGAATACCGTTTATCAAAGGCTGCTTGGGCGGATACTTGATTTACAGGCCGCAAACTCCCGCGCAAAATAGCCTCGCGAGAATCTTCCAACAGGCAAATCTGTTATTCCGTTTCGGTAATGATGCAGACCTCAGAACTCCGACAAGGGGTGCCGAAACACAGGGCATTACGCGGCTCTACTATCGAGCTTTGACCAACAATGAGGAGCGGATATTCCTCACTCGTCACTCTTCACTGTTTTATGTTAAGATGCCCCGGCTGAAGGAATCACTTCTGCGCGGTTTGTCCACCGCTTCTTGTTGATTGAGCCGATGCCGTTGAAAAGGGAGGCCGACGCCGCATCTTAGCCAGTGCATTCTCTCAGAGCAGAGAATTGCCAGAGGCTGCGGCTTACCATAGGCCACCCACCTGTTTACGCAGGTTCAGTTACGGCTGCGGAACGGCCGGGCGGATGCCCTTCAGCTCTTCTTTTAGTGACAGGTGACAAGTGACAGGTGACAGGAAGGAACCTGATTTCCTCTTGTCACCTCTCACTTGTCACCTGTCGCTTTTTACATTGATGAGAGCCTTGATCATCGGAGACGTGGTGGCGCGGCCCGGCCGCATCGCGGTGCTAGAGCGCATCGAGGACTTGCGCGAGCAGCACCGGATCGACCTCGTCGTGATGAACGCCGAGAACGTGGCGGGCGGCTTCTCGATCACGCCGTCGCTCGCCGACGAGTTGTTCGCCCGCGGCATCGACGTGATGACTTCCGGCAACCACATTTTTGACAAGCGCGAAATCGTGCCTTACATCGAGCGGCAGCCGCGCCTGTTGCGGCCCGGCAACTACCCGCCGGGCACGCCGGGTAAGGGAATCTGGGTCGGGGAAATCAAAGGCGTGAAGGTCGCCGTGCTGAACTTCATCGGGCGCGTCTTTATGGGAGCGGCCGACGATCCATTCCGGGTCGCGGACGAGTTGGTGAAGTCAATCCCGCCGGACGTGCGCGTGAGATTGGTGGACATGCACGCCGAGGCGACTTCCGAAAAGTGCGCGATGGGCTGGTTCCTCGACGGGCGCGTGTCGTCGGTTACGGGGACGCACACCCACGTCCAGACCGCCGACGAGCGCATCCTCACGAACGGGACCGCCTACCTGACCGATGTCGGCATGACCGGCAGTTACTCAGGCGTGATCGGGATGAATCACGAGGACGTGATCGCGCGTTTCACTTCGGTCGTCAGCCGACGCGCCGAGCACTCGACCGGCGACGTGCGGATCTGCGCCGCCGTCGTGGACGTGGACGAAGAGACCGGGCGGGCGCGCGAGATTTACCGCCTCTCCCTGCCGCACCAGTCCTGAGCCCGTTCGCCCGCCAGCAACGTGTGGGGAAGCCTCTCAGCGATTTTGCTCGATGACGTTTAGGTAATTACTCGGCGGCTGGTATTCGATCTCGGCCGCCCGTTGCATCGACAGCACGGCGTCTTCGATCGAGATGAGCGGCGTCGTCTTAATTGATTTCACGGCCCCGCCCGCCGAGACGGCGAAGGAAAAGGCCGCGATGTTGACCTGCTCCGGCATTTCAATCAGCCACACCACGTCGTACTCACCAAAAGTGAACCATGCGTTCTCAATCACGCCCCCCAGATTTTCTATCACGGGCCGCACCGCTTCGACCCGGTTCTGCGGGTTTTTGATGAGAGTCCGCCACGCTTCTGATGTGTAAGAAATCTGAATCAGGTAATGAGCCATTTTCGGCTACCTCTCTTTCCGAGGGTCTGACGTGTGAGCGAGGCCGGCGAGGTGTCGCGTGCGGATAGTGCCTGTCATTCCGGCGCCTGAAGATGTCGTTGATGATCGCGCGCCCGGATGAGCGCGATTGAAGGGTTGCGCCCGTTCATCTCGCTGCCGGCAAAATTATTCGGGTGCATTCCGCTTGGACGGGGCTCAGGGGGCGCTGTCTTCGGGCACACGCCCGACCCGCTGCGGCAGTTGCGACGTGTGGATGTCCTCTTCGGGAACGGCGGATAACAGCAGGCGGTATCTTTCGGGCATCGAACGGACGCGGCCCCGGCCGTCTGTGATGACGTGGCCGGTTTCGCCCTCGGCGATGATCTGTGTGTCGGCGACGCGGATGATTTCGTAGCCAAAGCGAACCGAGCGGCGACGCAACTCGGTGATGTGTGTGCGAATCAGCAGTTCGTCGTCGTAATAGGCCGGGGCCTTGTAGCGGCAGTAGCTTTCGGCGACGACCAGATACGCGCCCTCGTTCTGTTCCATCTCGCGATAAGCGAAGCCGCGCGCGCGGCAGAACTCGGTGCGCCCGATTTCAAACCAGATGAGATAGTTGGCGTGATAGACGACGCCCATCTGGTCAGTCTCGGCGTAGCGCACACGCACCGTGGCCTCGTGCCAGATGTCGAACAGCGGATCGTCTAAGGCCGATTCCAGCATCTCTCGATTCAGTCTCCAATGCGTTGCGCTTCCCGCCGCGACAAATTACATTGAGGCCAAGTCGCGCGCGGCGTCTGCGGACTATAAAAGCGAAGGGTTGAAGATGTCAAAACAAAAAGATTTGCGGCGAGCGCGGTCTCGCGGCGCGGCGCGGCGGCCGGTTTTTCTCCTGCTGAGCGGAATGCTCAGTGTCGTCATCGTCGCGCTCGCGCCCTTCGTCGGCGCGCAGGTCGTGGCGCAGCCCGCGGCCTCGACCGCCGGCTCGGCGAGCGCCAAAAGTGCGGCCGTCGCGGCGGCGACCGCCGAGGTGTTGCGCGACACCAGCCAGATCAGGGAACTCCCGGTGATGCGCGAAGTCAGGAGCGGCTTGCAGTCGCGCACAGAGATTGAGCGGATGCTGGTCCGCAGCCTCGACGAAAGCTCGACGCCCGCGGAACTGCGCGCCTCCGAACTCGCGCTTAAGAAACTCGGCCTCGCGCCGGCCGACTTTCAACTCCGCTCGTTCCTTATCAAGTTGCTGACGGAGCAGGTCGCCGGCTATTACGATCCGAAGACGAAAGTTTTCTACCTTGCCGACTGGATCGACCTCGACGGCCAGCGGCCGGTCATCTCGCACGAACTGACGCACGCCTTGCAAGACCAGCACTTCGATCTGCTGCGCCGCTTCGACGCTTGGCCCGCGGGCGACTCGGACGCGGAGCTGGCCGCGCACGCG